>JBJMQK010000485.1:0-4140 GCA_045802735.1 Anaeromyxobacteraceae bacterium
TCGGCGCGCGGGTGACGGTCTTCTCGCGCACCGCGGGCGAGCTCGACGCGGTCGTCCGCTCGGGCGCGGCCGCCCTCGGCGTCGCCGGCGACGTCTCGAGCGAGGACGACGTCGCGCGGCTCGTCGCCGAGCACGAGCGCGCCCTCGGACCCGCCGACGTCCTCGTGAACGACGCCGGAATCCTCGAGCGCGGGCTCGTCGAGGAGCTGTCGCCCGCGCGCTGGCGCGCGACGCTCGAGGTGAACCTCACCGGCCCGTTCCTCTGCGCCCGGGCGGTCGTCCCCGGGATGAAGGCCCGGCGCCGGGGGCGCATCGTCAACGTCGCCTCGATCTCCGGGACGCTCGGGACGCCGGCGGCGAGCGCCTACAACGCCTCGAAGTGGGGCGTCATCGGCTTCACGAAGTGCCTCGCCGAGGAGCTGCGCGGGCACGGCGTGCAGTGCCTCGCCGTGTCGCCGGGGAGCGTCGACACCGCGATGCTGGCGAAGACGCCGTTCGCGCCGCAGATGACGCCCGCCGACGTCGCCCGCGTCATCGCCTGGTGCGCCGCGGAGGCGCCCGACGCCATGACCGGCTCGAACGTGGAGGTCTTCGGATGACCGATCCGCGCACGCTCGCGGCGGCCGTCGACGAGCTGCGCGGCGCGCTCGCGCCGGAGCGCGTGAGCGCCGACGCCGCGCGCCTCGAGGCCTACGGCAAGGACGAGTCCGACCTCGGCACCTTTCCCCCGGAGGTGCTCGCGCTCGTCGAGAGCGCCGAGGAGGTGCGCCGGGTGTTCGCGATCGCGACGCGGCACCGGATCCCGGTCGTGCCGGTCGCCGCGCGCAGCGGCAAGTCCGGCGGCTCGCTCGCGCTGGCGGGCGGGATCGCGGTCTCCGTCGAGCGCATGAACCGCGTGCTCGAGATCTCCGCCGAGGACCTCACGGCGCGCGTGGAGCCCGGCGTCATCACCGGCGAGCTGCAGCGCCAGGTCGAGGCGCACGGGCTCTTCTATCCGCCCGACCCGAACTCGCTGGACCTGTGCACGATCGGCGGCAACGTCGCCGAGAACGCCGGAGGGCCGCGCGCGCTCAAGTACGGCGTGACGCGCGAGTACGTGCTCGGGCTCGAGGTGGTGCTGCCGACGGGCGAGATCCTCCGCACCGGCCGCCGGACGATCAAGGGCGTCGCCGGCTACGACGTGACGGCGCTGCTCGTCGGCAGCGAGGGCACCCTCGGCATCGTGACCGAGGTGACGCTGAAGCTCCTGCCGCGTCCGCGCCACGTCTCGACGGCGCTCGTCGTGTTCGCCGACGTGGAGACGGCGGCGCGCGCCGTGTCGCGCGTCCTCGCGGCGGGCGTCATCCCGCGCTGCCTCGAGCTCCTCGACGACACCGCGCTCGCCGCCTGCGCGCGCAGCGCGCCGTTCAAGTTCCCGCCCGGCGCGGGCGCGGCGGTGCTCGTCGAGACCGACGGCAACGACGAGGAGGCGGTGTTCGGGGAGATCGTGCGCGTGGCGGAGCTGGTGCAGGCCGACGCCGCGGGCGAGGTCATCGTCGCCCAGAACGAGGCGCAGCGCCGCGAGATCTGGGAGACGCGCAAGTACCTGTCGGTCAACCTGCGGCAGCTCCACCCCCTGAAGCTCAGCGAGGACGTCGCCGTCCCGCGCTCCCGCATCCCGGAGATGGTGCGGCGCACGCGCGAGATCGGCGCGCGGTACGGGTTCCTCGTCGCGACCTACGGGCACGCTGGCGACGGCAACCTCCACGCGAACGTGCTCTTCGACCGCGAGGAGGAGCGGCCGCGCGTCGAGGCCGCGGTCGGCGAGGTGCTGCGCGCCGCGGTGGACCTCGGCGGCACGATCACCGGCGAGCACGGGGTGGGGCTCGCGAAGCGCGACTTCCTCGTCTACGAGCAGGGCGAGGCGCTCGTGGCGCTGCAGCGCCGGCTCAAGGCCGTCTTCGATCCGCTGGGCCTCCTCAACCCCGGGAAGATCTTCCCGCCGGGCTCCTAGCGCCCACGGCGATCCCGCCTCCGCGGGATCCGCTCGTTTTTTCGACGCCTTGACGCGCGCCAATCGGCCGGGCGTACCTTGACACACCGCTCTCCCGGTTGGGATAACGGGTCCCCGTTTCAGGTCCTGCGATTTACCCCCTCGGCGCGGGACTTGCGCGCGTCGCGATCCTGAAGGCTTCCCCCAACGAAGGAGAACAAGGGCGAATGTCCACCCAGCAAACCAAGCGTCCGACGGAGCAGGTCGACGCGGTCACGATCCGCTTCGTCGGCGACTCCGGCGACGGCATGCAGCTCACCGGCACCGAGTTCATGAAGGCGTCGGCGCTCGCCGGGAACGACCTCGCGACGTTCCCCGATTACCCGGCCGAGATCCGCGCGCCTGCCGGGTCGCTGTACGGCGTCTCCGGGTACCAGCTCAACTTCTCGTCGAAGGACATCCACATGCCGGGCGACCAGCCCGACGTCCTCGTCGCCATGAACCCGGCGGCGCTGAAGACGAACCTGGCCGACCTGCGCGCGGGTGGGATGCTCATCACGAACGCCGGCGCGTTCAACGAGTCGAACCTGGAGAAGGCGGGCTACAAGTCGAACCCGCTCGACGACGCGGCGCTGAAGCAGAACTTCAAGGTGGTCGCCGTCGACATGTCGAAGCTCACCGAGACCGCGCTCGCGGGCTCGGGGCTCTCGAACAAGGACGTCGCCCGCTGCCGGAACTACTTCGCGCTCGGGATCATGTACTGGCTCTACAGCCGCAACGTGGAGCAGCAGCTCGGCAACATCGAGAAGAAGTTCGCGAAGAAGCCCGAGCTGGCGAAGGCGAACCAGACCGTCTTCAAGGCGGGCTTCGCGTACGGCGAGACGTCCGAGCTCTTCCACCAGCAGTACCACGTGCCCGCGTCGAAGCTCCGGCCCGGCACGTACCGCAACGTCACCGGCAACTTCGCGACGGCGCTCGGCTTCGCCGCGGTGGCGAAGTCCACCGGCCGCCAGGTCTTCCTCGGCAGCTATCCCATCACGCCTGCGACCGAGATCCTGCAGGAGTGCGCGAACTTCAAGGAGCACGGCGTCGTCACGTTCCAGGCCGAGGACGAGATCGCCGGCATCGGCTCCGCCATCGGCGCGTCGTTCGGCGGCGCGCTCGGCGTGACCACCACCTCCGGCCCCGGGCTCGCGCTGAAGAGCGAGATGATGGGCCTCGCGATCATCGCCGAGCTGCCGCTCGTCATCGTGAACGTGCAGCGCGGTGGCCCGTCGACGGGCATGCCGACGAAGACCGAGCAGGCCGACCTCCTCATGGCGCTCTTCGGACGCCACGGCGAGGCGCCGATGCCGATCATCGCGGCGCAGAGCCCGACCGACTGCTTCTACGCGGCCATCGAGGCGATGAAGTGCGCGGTGAAGTGGATGACGCCGGTGATGCTCCTCACCGACGGCTACCTCGCGAACGGCTCCGAGCCGTTCCGCGTCCCCGACGCGAGCGAGCTGCCCAAGGTCGAGCCGAAGTACCAGACCGGGCCGAACGGCCCCGACGGCAGCTACCTGCCGTACCAGCGCGACGCGAAGCTCATCCGCCCCTGGGCGGTGCCGGGCACCCCCGGCCTCGAGCACCGCATCGGCGGCCTCGAGAAGGACTCGCTCACCGGGATGGTGTCGTACGACGGCATGAACCACGAGAAGATGGTGAAGACGCGGGCGCAGAAGGTCCGCAACGTCGTCGAGGACGTCCCCGACGTCGTCGTCCAGGGCGCCGCGGATGGCGACCTGCTGCTCGTCTCGTGGGGCGGCACCTACGGGTCGGTGCGCACCGCCGCCGAGGAGCTGCACGCCGAGGGCAAGAGGGTCGGCCACGTGCACCTGCGCTGGATGAACCCGCTGCCGAAGAACCTCGGCAAGGTCCTGCGGAGCTTCAAGAAGGTGCTCGTGCCCGAGGTGAACGACGGCCAGCTCGCCACCTACCTCCGCTCGCAGTTCCCGGGGGTCGATCCCGTCCAGTTCAACCGGATCAACGGCAAGCCCCTCAAGATCGCCGAGCTCGCCGGCAAGGTCATCGAGCTCCTGTAGCACCGGAAAGGACGAGAACTGACATGAGCAACAACGGCCAGACCGCCAACACCGCTCTCCCGGTCTACACGAGGAAGGACTTCG
>JBJMQK010000602.1:0-3214 GCA_045802735.1 Anaeromyxobacteraceae bacterium
GCCGGTCAGCCCGACCAGAAGAACGCGGAGCTGATGAAGGAGATGATGTCCTTCAAGAAGGACCTCGAGGAGGTGCAGGCCGAGCAGGAGAAGCTCGCCGGCGAGACCGAGGCCGTGAAGCAGCAGTACCAGAAGAAGGTCGCGGAGCGGCTCAAGGAGGCCGAGGCCAAGGCGAAGAAGCTCGAGGGCCTCGCCGAGGAGGCGCGAGGCGAGGTCGCGCGCTCCGAGCCGGGCGTGAGCCTGCGCACCGAGGAGGAGTTCTCCCACGCCCGCGACCGCCTCGCCGACCTCAAGAAGGCGCTCTCGGGCAAGGACTTCGACGCCGCGCTCGAGAGCGTGCGCCGCGCCATGCCGTCCTTGAAGCGGCTCGCCACGGGCCTCGGCGACGAGGCCGACATGTCCGAGCGCTACCCGGCGCTCGGCACGAAGCCGCCGCGCGACGTGCGCGACGCGCAGCGCCACGCCTCGGCCGCGCTCTCGCCCGCGCAGAAGGTGCAGGACGAGCTGGAGAAGCTCTTCCCCGATCCCAGGACCGTCCTCGGGCAGAAGGAGCAGCAGCGCATGGGCGAGCTGCAGGGGCAGCAGGGCCAGCTCCAGAGGAAGGCGAACGGCCTGCGCAAGAAGCTCGACGAGCTGGCGCAGAAGGCGCCGGTGTTCCCGCCGCAGGCGCGCGACATGCTCGCCGGGTCGGAGGGGCACATGAGCCGCGCCGAGAGCGAGCTCGGCCAGAAGAACCCGCAGCGCGGCCACGGCGAGCAGCGCCAGGCGATGGACGACCTGGCGCGCTTCAAGAAGGGGCTCGACGAGATGGCGAAGAACTCGAAGGGCGGCCAGGGCGGCGGCGGGTTCCCGTTCCCGTTCGGCGAGGAGCCCGGCGGGCGCGAGGGCGAGGGCACCGACCCGTCGCAGGAGAAGGTCGAGATCCCCGGCGCCGAGGCGTACAAGGCGCCCGAGGAGTTCCGGAAGGACCTGCTCGAGGCCATGAAGCAGGGCGCCCCGGAGAACTACAAGTCCGACCTGCAGCGCTACTACGAGGAGCTCGTGAAGTGAGATGCTGGATCGCCATCGTGCTTGGGCTCCTCATCGCCGCCGCGGCGTCGATGGCGCGCGCCGAGGACTTCGCGCCGCTGAAGGAGGCCGTCGCCGCGCTCGACGACGAGGACGTCCCGCGCGCGAAGGCGCTCATCGAGCCCCTGCTCGCGGCGAAGGAGCCCGGCCCGGCCACGCTCGCGGTGGGCGGCATGACGCGCTTCTACGAGCAGCGCTATGCCGACGCGGCCGACCTCCTCGAGCGCTCGGGCGTGAAGCTCACCAGCATCGACTACCTCGCGCTCGCCCGCGCCGCGCGCGAGGTGACGAAGGACCACGCCCGCTTCGAGGGCGAGCACTTCGTCGTCTCGTACCCGAAGGGCAAGGACGAGGTGCTCGTCCCCTACGTCGTCGACGCGCTCGAGCGGCAGCGGCGCGCGCTCGAGGCCGACCTCGGCTGGGCGCCGCCGGGCAAGGTGACGATCGAGTTCCTCGACGACACGCGCCAGCTCGCGCGCATCTCCACGCTCACCGACGACGAGATCAAGACCTCGGGCACGATCGCGCTCTGCAAGTTCAACAAGCTCATGGTCGTCTCGCCGAAGGCCCTCGTCCGCGGCTACGACTGGATCGACACCGCCGCGCACGAGTACACGCACTACGTCGTCACCGCGCGCACCAGGAACAACACGCCCATCTGGCTGCACGAGGGCCTCGCCAAGTACTCCGAGACGCGCTGGCGCGGCGCGGGCGGCGAGCTGAGCTCCTGGTCCGCCGGCCTGCTGCGCGCGGCCGTGAAGAAGAACGACCTCGTCACGTTCGAGCAGATGCACCCCTCGATGGCGAAGCTGCCGTCGCAGGAGATGGCGGCGCTCGCCTTCGCCGAGGTGATGGTCGCGGTCGAGTACCTCGAGCAGAAGGGCGGGCGCGCCCTCATGAACCGGATCCTCGACCTCGTCCGCGACGGCAAGAAGGCCGAGGTCGCGGTGGCCGAGGCGCTCGAGGTGCCGTTCGCGACGTTCCTCGCCGACTGGAAGCGCTACATGGCGGCGCGCCCGGTGCCCGAGGGCGGCCCCTCCGAGGACGAGAAGCTCAAGTTCAAGGGCGACCCGAAGCACGGCGGCACGCACTCCGAGTGGGCGGAGATCCCCGACGACAAGGCGCGCGGCTTCGCGCGGCTCGGCGAGATCCTGCGCGAGCGCGGCAAGACGGCCGGCGCGCGCGTCGAGTTCGGGAAGGCCATCGCCCGCGTGGGCAAGAGGGTCGCGGTGCTGTCCGACCGCTACGCGCTCGTGGCCATGGCGTCGGGGCACGACGACGAGGCCGAGGCGGCGCTCGCCGAGGCGCTCAAGGTTCACCCGCAGTACGCCGCGCTCCACCTCCACATGGCGCGCCTCGCCATCAAGAAGAAGGCGTGGCCCGCCGCGAAGGACCACCTCCTCGCGGCGAACGCCACCGACCCCTTCGACCCCGAGATCCCCGCCGGCCTCGCCGTCGTGCACGCCGCCCAGGAGGACGAGGGCGGCGCCGCCCGCGAGCGCCGCTTCGCGCAGCTCCTCGGGGCGCACTGATGGCGCCCCCTCCGTTCGTCCTGAGCGTAGCCGCGCAGCGGCGTAGTCGAAGGACGAAGACCGAGACCTGACATGGAAACCACGACCGTCCCCAAGCCGCACCCGCACCACGCCCCCGAGACCGACCTCGCCGCCGTCGAGGCGCTCGCGCGCGCGCGGAAGCTCCTCCTCACCGAGATCGAGAAGCGCATCGTCGGGCAGCGCGAGGTGGTCGATCACCTGCTCGTGTCGCTCTTCGCGCGCGGCCACTGCCTCTTCGTCGGCGTGCCGGGGCTCGCGAAGACGCTCCTCATCTCCACGGTGGCGGAGGTCCTGAACCTCTCCTTCAACCGCATCCAGTTCACGCCCGACCTCATGCCGTCGGACATCACCGGCACCGACGTGCTCGAGGAGGATCACACCACCGGCCGCCGCGCCTTCCGCTTCGTGCAGGGCCCGCTCTTCGCGAACCTCATCCTCGCCGACGAGATCAACCGCACCCCGCCGAAGACGCAGGCCGCGCTCCTGCAGGCGATGCAGGAGTACCGCGTCACCGCCGGCGGCCAGACCTACCCGCTCGACCTGCCGTTCCTCGTCTTCGCGACGCAGAACCCCATCGAGCAGGAGGGCACGTA
>JBJMQK010000620.1:0-17860 GCA_045802735.1 Anaeromyxobacteraceae bacterium
ACCACGCGTCTCTGCCCGAGCCCGCGATCCATACAGCGACATTCCGTCAAGCCCCTGGAACCCAGCATCCACACCGCCTCCGCCCTTCGACTCCGCTGCGCTCCGCTCAGGGCGAACGGATGGTCGGATCGACCAAGCGGAGCGCCCTCCATCACGGCTTCGGCAGCTCCGCCTTCGCCGGCGGGAGGACCTCCGCTGCTGCGGGCGCGGTGGCCTGGACGGCGGTCGCCGCCGCCGGCGCCGCCTGCGCGCCGCTCGCCGGCGTCCCGCCGAGCGCACCCGCCGCCGGCGCGGGCTTCGCCTCGGCCGCGGGCGGATCGCAGGACACCCGCTTCATGCGCGCCGACGCCGCCTTCGACTTCTTCTCGGTGCGGGAGCGGCGCGGGAGCGGCTTCTCGGGAGCGGCGGCGCGCGCCGGGGTCCCCTCGGCCGCGGGCGCGGTGCTCGTGCTGGTGTTCGTGATCGTCGGCGCGAACGGCTGCGCCGCGGCGCCGGGCGCGACGACGAACGCCGCCGGCGCGCTCGCCTGCGGCGCCTCCGTCGAGGTGTCGGTCGTGAACTGCCCGTCGCTCGTCAGGTGGCCCTCGCTCGTCGCCGTCGCGGTGGCGGTCGCGGGCGCCTGCGGCTTGTTCGCCGCCTGCCCCAGCCACTCCGCGAGCTTGCCGTTCGCGCCGCCGAGCGAGTCGGCCATCTTGCCGTTCACGCCGCCCAGCGAGTCGGCGAGCTTCTCGCTCGCGCCGCCCAGGTAGCCCGCGAGCTTGTCGTTCGTCGCGTGCAGGTGCGTCCGCTCGTCGGCGATGCTCGCCTGGAGCGCCTTCCGCTCGTCGTCGAGCTTCGCGTCCGCCCGGCGCCGCTCCTCCTCGACGCCTGCGTCGCGCGCCTTCCGCTCCTCGTCGACCTTCGCCTCGAGCTGCCGGCGCTCCTCGTCGGCCTTCGCGGCGAGCTGCTTGCGCTCCTCCTCGTGCTTCGCCTCGAGCGCCTTGCGCTCGTCGTCGAGCTTCGCCTGCGCCGCGGCGCGCTCGTCCTCGACGCGCTTCCGCGCCTCGTCGGCCCGCGCCCGCTCCGCCTCCACCGCCGCCTTGTCCTGCGCGCGCGCTGCGTCGGCGTCGGCGAGCTTCCGCTGCAGCGCCTCGTTCTCGGCGGCCATCTGGCGTGACGCCTCCGCAGCGCACCCCTGGCGGAGCGCCTCGTCCTCCGCGGGGGCCGGCAACGGCTCGCCGCGGCTGAAGGCCTCGAGCGCGTGCGTCTGCCAGCGGTAGTCGGCGCGCGCCTCGCACTCCTGCACCCGCCGCGCGAGCTTGTCGTCGGCCCAGTGCGGCGCTGGCGGCGCGCACGGCCCGAGCTCCTCCCTCGTCTCCCCGAGCCACCGCTCGGTCCGCTTCACCCAGCAGCCGTCGCGCTGCGCGAGCTTCACCGACGTGCACCCACCGAGCACCACCACGAGCAGGATCGCCTCGAGTCGCCTCATCCCCATCCCCCACCCCGATTGGCCTGCCCTGCTGGCGGGCCGCGCACAAAGATGGCGATCGCCGCGGCGCGCGCGCCAGCGGCGCGAGCCCCGCGCGGGCTGCGCCCGTCGGGGCGGAAACGGTCGGGGACGACCCGCGCGTGGGCGGTGCAAGGCCCTCACGGAGCGTCAATGACTCGCGCCGAGGCGACGATCGACCGAGCGCCTCGGGTCGCCGCGCTCACTCCTGTTCACCCCGAGCGAAGCCTTCCTCGACGCTCGATCGCGAGCGCGATGACGCGTCGCGTCGCGCGTCCGCGCGCCGTTCTCGACCGGCGATCGCGGACGCCGCGGCACGCTGCCGCTCACCATTTCGTCCGCGCCGGTCACGCTGAAACTCGGCGAGCGCGGCCCCCGCGCCACGCTAAGAGACGCTGCCACTGATCGATGGCGAGGGCGCGTGGTGGGCCGATCCCGGCCCCCGGCCCAGGGGAGCGCATCCTATGGAAAAGTCGTTCGGAGCTGGGCGCGTGGCGGTGCTGGACCAAGGCGAGAGCGCGCGGCGCGTCATCCATGCGGTGCGCGAGCTCGCCGGGGCGAATCGCGCCGGCATCGTGGCCCTGCACCACGCCGAGGACCGGCAGGCCCGCTTCACGCGCGACGCCGACGACGCCGTCGAGATCGGCGCGTCGGTCGAGGACGCCCTGCGGGCGGCGCGCGCGCAGAGCGCCTGGGTCGGCCGCGCCTCCGCGATCGAGCGCGCCCGCTTCGCCGACGCCTGCGCGGCGCAGGGCGTCACGTTCATCGGCCCGCCCGCCGACGCGCTGCGGCGACTCGCCGCTCCAGACGCCGCGAAGACGCTGGCGGCCGGGCTGGGGATCCCCGCGGCGTCGGCGTCCGGGGTCGATCGCGCCGCGCGGCTCGTCGAGGTGCTGGTCGCGCGCGACCGCGCCGGCGCCTCGCGCGTGCTCGGCGTCGGCGACGCCTCGCTGCGGCGCGGCGACGTCGCGGTGCTCGCCGAGTCGCCCTCCCCCGCGTTCGGGAGCGCGGGCGACGCCGAGGCGCGCGACCTCGGCACGCGCGCCGCCGCCGCCACCGGCTGGGTGGGCGTCTGCGCGGTGCAGTTCCTCGTCGACCCGACCTCGCGACGGCTCTCGCTCGTGGGCGTCGACCCGTTCGGCTACTCCGCGCCGGCCGTCGAGGCGAGGGCGGGCGTCGACCTCGTCCGGCTCGCGCTGCGCCTGTCGGCGGGCGCTTCGCTCGACAATCGCCCCCCGCCCGGCCAGGGGCACGCCTTCGCCGCGCGCATCCTCGCGCGCGACCCCGAGGACGCGTCCACCGCGCCTCCCGGCAGGATCGAGCTGCTGCGCCTCCCGTCGCGACTCGGCGTCCGCGCGGACGCCGCCGTGCTCGAGGGCGACGAGGCGCCCGCGGCGGCGGACGGCGCGCTCGCCACGGTCGTGACGCGCGGCGAGACGCGCGAGGAGGCGCTGGAGCGCCTCGTCGAGGCGCTCGCCGACGCCGACGTGCTGCTGCGCGGCAGCGGTAGCTCCAGGGCCTGGCTCGCGGCGCTGTGCGCGCGCCCCGAGGTGAAGGCGGGCGAGGCCGGCGTCGCGTTCTTCGAGGGGCTCTCCACCTCGAAGGAGAAGCTGGTCCGGGCGCAGCCCGAGGCCGCGCTCATCGCAGCTGCGATCGACGCCTACGACGCCGAGCTCGACCTCGAGCGGGCGCGCTTCCTCGCCGAGGCGCGCCGCGGCCGGCCTCGCGTCGGCCCCTCGTCCGGGCGCGCCGTCGAGCTGCGCTACGCCGGCCAGCGCCATCGGCTCGACGTGCGCCAGACCGCGCCGGACGTCTACCGCGTCGCCGCCGGCCCGGCGGCGGTCGCCGAGGTCCGCGTCGAGCACCTCGGCCGCTACGAGAAGCGGATCGCCTGGCACGGCCGGCGTCACCGCGTGCTCTCGGTGTCGGACGGGCTGAAGCAGCTCGTCGAGATCGACGGCGTGCCGCACACGGTCGTGCGGGAGCCCGCTGGCATCGTCCCGTCGCCGATGCCGGCGGTGGTGGTCGCGCTGCCGGTCACGGTGGGCCAGCGGGTCTCCGCCGGCGAGCCCGTCGCCCGCATCGAGTCGATGAAGGTCGAGGTCGAGGTCACGGCGCCCGAGGACGGCATCGTCCGCGAGATCGTCGCCTCGGTGAACGGCCAGGTGGACGCCGGAGGGCCGCTCCTGCGCATCGAGCCGCTCGGCGCCGGCTCGGTCGAGCCGGCCGCGACGCCGCTGTCGTTCGGGACGCCGCCCGCGCCGCCGCCCTCGGCGCCGCCCGAGCGCTACGTCGCCGCGCTCGGCGAGCTCAGGCGGCTGCTCCTCGGCTTCGACGTCGCGGCGAGCGACGCGAAGAAGCTCGCGGCGACGATCCGCGAGCTGTCGGCGGTGGTGAGCGGCGACGACGCCGCCGCGCTCGCCGCGGAGGAGGCCGCGCTCCGCGCCTTCGTCGACAACCAATCGCTCTTCACCCGCACGCCTGCGCCCGACGCGGAGCAGCCGGCGCTCGAGGAGCTGTGGCGCTACCTGCACGAGCCGCAGAAGCGCGGCGAGGGCCTGTCGGCGGGCTTCGTCGACATGCTGCGCCGCGCGCTCGCGCAGTACGGCGTCGCGATGGAGGCCTCGGGGAACGAGCTCGAGCTCGCCCTGCTCAGGCTGCAGAAGGCGCACGAGCGCGCCGGCGAGCAGCTCGCGCCGATGATCGGCATCCTCGAGCGCCGCCTCGCCGGCGGCCCGGCGCCGAGCGGGTTCAGCTCGCCCGGTTCCCGCGAGCTGCTCGACCGCCTGGCAGAGCTCGGCGAGGACCGGTCGCCCGCGCTCGCCGACCTCGCGCGCGAGGTGCGCTACCGCCGCTTCGACCAGCCGGCCCTGGAGCGCGTCCGCGCCGACGCGTACGTGCAGGCCGAGGCCGACCTCGCGCAGCTCGCCACGGCGAGCGGCGCCGAGCGCGAGGGCGTCATCGCCCGCGTGGTGGCCGTGCCGCAGCCGCTCGCGACGCTGCTCCTCTCCCGCACCGCCGCGGCGTCCCCCGCGGTGCGCGGCCGGCTCGTCGAGACGCTGCTGCGGCGGTACTACCGCATGCGACCCATCGGGCCGGTGACCGCGCTCGAGATCGCGGGCGTTCCCTGCGCCTGGAGCGACTACGAGCTCGACGGCAAGGGCTTCCGCCTGGCGGCGGCCTTCGCGACCGCGGCCGAGGTCGGCCAGGCGACGAAGGCGCTCGCGCGCCTCACCGCCGACGCGCCCGCCGACCGCGAGGTCATCGTCGAGGTGTACGTCTGGGCCGAGGGCGCGCCCGCCGCGACGGATGCGCTCGCCGACACGCTCCGCGCCGCGCTCTCCGGCGCCGGCTTCGCCCGGCCGCTCCGCCGCGCCTCGGTCGTGGTCGCGGCGTCGGGCCAGGGCCTCGGCAACACCAGCCAGCAGCACTTCACGTTCCGCGGCGGGCCGGGTGACTGGACCGAGGACCGGCGCTACCGCGGCATCCACCCGCTGCTCTTCGAGCGGATGCAGCTCCCGCGGCTCTCGAAGTTCGACCTCGAGCGCCTGCCGTCGGTGGAGGACGTCTACCTCTTCCGCGGCGTCGCGCAGGGGAACCCGAAGGACGAGCGGCTCTTCGCCGCCGCCGAGGTGCGCGACCTCACGCCCGTGCGCGACGCCTCGGGGAAGGTCATCCAGCTCCCGCAGGTCGAGCGCATGTTCCACGAGGCGCTCGCCGGCATGCGGCGCTTCCAGGCGCGGCGCGCCCCCAACCAGCGGCTCGAGTGGAACCGCGTCCTCCTCACGATCACGCCGCCCTTGCGCCTCACGCGCGAGGAGGTGAGCGGCCTCGCCGAGAGGCTCATCCCGGCGACCGAGGGCCTCGGCCTCGAGATGGTGCTCATCGACGCGCGCGTGCCCGACGCGAAGACCGGCGCGCTGCGCGAGACCCTGCTCCGCGTCATCACGGTCGAGGGGAACGTCAGCATCCGCTGGGACCAGCCCACGACGCGGCCGCTCGAGCCGATGGCGGAGTACCAGCAGAAGGTCGTCCAGCTCCGGCGGCGCGGCCTCACCCACCCCTTCGAGCTCGTGAAGATGCTGACGCCGCCGAAGGGCGCGCAGGCGAGCATGCCGCCCGGCGAGTTCCAGGAGTACGACCTCGACGAGAAGAACCAGCTCGTCCCGGTCAACCGCGCGCCGGGCATGAACTCGGCGAACGTGGTGGTGGGCGTCATCAAGAACTTCACCCCTGCGTACCCCGAGGGGATGACGCGCGTCATCCTCCTCGGCGACCCCGGCCGCGAGATGGGCTCCGTCGCCGAGCCGGAGTGCCGGCGCATCGCGGAGGCGATCAACCTCGCCGAGAAGATGGGCGTGCCGCTCGAGTGGCTCGAGGTGTGCGCCGGCGCGAAGATCTCGATGCAGAGCGGCACCGAGAACATGGACTGGGTGTCGCACGTGCTGCGGCGCCTCATCGAGTTCACGCAGGGTGGCGGCATCATCAACGTCGTCGTGCTCGGCATCACCGTCGGCGCGCAGCCGTACTGGAACGCCGAGGCGACGATGCTCATGCACACGAAGGGCATCCTCGTCATGGCCCCCGGATCGTCGATGGTGCTCACCGGGAAGCAGTCCCTCGACTACTCCGGCAGCGTCTCCGCCGAGGACAACGAGGGCATCGGCGGGTACGATCGCATCATGGGCCCGAACGGGCAGGCCCAGTACAAGGCGAGCAGCGTCGCCGACGCGCTGCAGATCCTGATGCGCTGGTACGACCACAGCTACGTGGCCCCCGGCGAGCGCTTCCCGCGGCGCAAGGCGACGAGCGACCCGCGCGATCGCGACATCCGCACCTCGCGGCACGGCCCGGAGGGCGGGGCCGGGTTCACCGCCGTCGGGGACATCTTCAGCGCCGAGAAGAACGGCGACCGCAAGAAGCCGTTCGAGATCCGCTACGTGATGGCGGCGGCCGCCGATCAGGATCACCAGCCGCTCGAGCGCTGGAAGGACCTCCGCGGCGGCGACACCGGCGTCGTCTGGGAGGCGCACCTCGGCGGCTGGCCGGTCTGCCTCATCGGCATCCAGTCGCGGCCGCTGCCGCGCCTCGAGTTCGTGCCGGCGGACGGCCCCGAGTTCTGGTCGGGCGGGACGCTGTTCCCCGCCTCGTCGAAGAAGATCGCGCGCGCCGTCAACTCGGCGAGCGGCAACCGGCCGGTGGTCGTGCTCGCGAACCTCTCGGGCTTCGACGGCTCCCCGGAGTCGATGCGGCGCCTGCAGCTCGAGTACGGCGCGCAGATCGGCCGCGCGGTGGTGAACTACCAAGGGCCGTTCGTGTTCTGCGTCGTCTCGCGCTACCACGGCGGCGCGTTCGTCGTGTTCGCGAAGACCCTCCGCACCGACATCGAGATCGTCGCGGTGGAGGGCGCGCGCGCGTCCGTCATCGGCGGCGCGCCCGCTGCGGCGGTCGTCTTCTCGCGCGAGGTGGAGACCCGCACGCGCAAGGACCCGCGCGTCGTCGAGGCCGAGAAGGCGAGCGCGCAGGGCGGCGCCGCCCGCGCGCGCTTCGAGGAGGTGGTGGCCACCGTCCGCTCCGAGAAGCTCGGCGAGGTCGGCGACGAGTTCGACAAGGTCCACTCGGTCGAGCGCGCGCTCAAGGTGGGCTCGCTCGATCGGATCATCACCCCCCAGAGCGTGCGCCCGTACCTCATCGACGCGCTGGAGCGTGGGATTGCAAAGTTCACGCGCAAATGACGGCCAATGACGGGGTGCGGCATCATGGCCGCACCCCGTGCCCCACCGGGGCTATTGATCTCCGTCGTGGAGGAGGAGCAGACTCGCCTGCGTAGAACCACGATAAGGAGGTCGCATACCGAAGCAGCTGCATGAGACCCACAGTCTGATTGCAGGCTCCGCCGGTCCCTGACCGGTCATTGCTCGGTTTCGAGCTCAGCGTGTCGTATGAAGTGAAGGGGCACCCGCCGAACACGGGGCGCCCCTTCGTCATGCTGGAGCACCGGCGGCGCCGCGAGGCGCCGCTGTGCGTGCCCGCCCTTCAGCTCAGGTGTGGTCGAGCTCGCGCTCGAGGTCGTTCTCGAGCTTCCCCTTCGCCTCGCGCACCGCGCCCTTCACCTTGTCGATCGTCCCGTCGGCCTTGCGGCCGGGGTCGTCCGTGAGCTCGCCGACGGCGCGCTTCAGGCGCCCCTTCACCTGATCGACCTTCCCCTTCACCACGTCCTCGTCGCCACTTCGCATGGTGCCACCTCCCCACCGCTCAACATGCGGCCGAGGAGGCACGAGCGGAAGTCACTCCTGGTGAGCGAGCACCGCTCGCGTCACACCCTCAGCTCGCCGCGCCCGACCTCCACGACGTGGCCGCCCACGCGCACGTCGCGCGGGCGCCCGCCGGCGAGCCCCGCGCGGACGAAGAGGCGGCTCGGGCGCGAGATCTCGAGGCCCTGCTCGATGAGCACCTGCTCGTCGGGCCGCGCCACGCCGTGCGCGACCATCCACGCGGCGCAGCAGCCGGCCGCGGAGCCGGTGGCGGGGTCCTCGCCGCCGTCGAAGATCATCCGCGCGTGGAGCCGGGCGGCCGGGTCCACCGTCTCGCGCGACACGAGATAGAAGGCCTTCGCATCGCTGCGGGCGAGGTACGCGGCGGCGGCGCGCAGGTCGAGGGCGACGCCGCGCAGCGCCGCGAGCGAGCGCAGCGGCACGATCGCGAAGGGGACGCCGGTGGAGAACGTCTGCACCGGCAGGGCGTCGTCGAGGTCCGCGGCGGCGACGCCGAGCGCGCGCGCCACCTCGCCGCGGTCGTGCACCCGCCCCGCCTCCGGCTCGCGCTGGCGCATCTCGCCGTAGACGCCGCTCGCGCGGTCCTCGAAGGCGACCGGGACCGGCCCGACGGCGAGCGCGAGCACGACCTCGCGAGCGCCGCTCGCGCCGCGCAGCACCGCCGCGGTGCCGAGCGTCGGGTGCCCCGCGAAGGGCAGCTCCTCGGCGACCGTGAAGATGCGCACCGGCACGGGCGCCCCCGGCGAGAGGCCGCCCGCGCAGACGAAGGTCGTCTCGGACAGGTTCGTCTCCCGCGCGACGGCCTGCATCTCCGCGGTGGAGAGGCCCGCCGCATCGGTGAACACGGCGAGGGCGTTCCCCTCGAGTGCACGTTCGGTGAACACGTCGACGAGGACGTAGGGGTGGCGGCGCGGCATGGCGCGATCCCTAAGCGCCGAGCCCCGCCGCCGCCCTGCGCACCAGCTCCGCCAGCGGGAGCGGCTCGAGCTCCTCTCGAGGCGTCCCGGCGCGCGCGAGCGACGCGACGAGGGCGCGCGACAGGTCCGCGGCGTGAGTCGGCTCCGCGTCCACGCCCGCCACGACCACCACCTCGCGCGTCACCGGCACGAGCCCGAGGAGCCGCTCCCGGCGCTGCGCCACGGCGAAGGCGACGCGGCGCCCGCGCGCGTCGTACGCGGCGAGGGCGCCGACCTCCTGCCAGGCGCGCAGGTGGCGCGCGGCCGCGTCGGCCGACGCGAACGCGAGGAGCGCGCCGGCCTCGGGGTCGAAGAGGAACACGGGCGGCGTCGCGTCGTCGGTCGCCGCCACGGTCCGCCTACAGGTGCACGGCGGCGCCGCGGCGCGCCAGCACGCCCGCGGTCGCGAGCGCCGCGCCGAGCGCGATGATCGCGACGCGCCGCAGGCCGCGGCCGGCGGAGCCGATCGCGACGAGGCCCGCGCCGACCGCGACGAGGGGCAGCCAGCGCGGGTCGTTCGCGAGGTCCGCGGCGCGCGCGGCGTCGCCGCGCGGCGGCCGCAGGCGGCGCTCGCCGCCGGTGTGCGCGAGCACGGTCGCCTGCTCGTCCGCCTTCCTGCGCTCCGTCCGCTCGCGGAGCTGCTCGTCGTCGCGGCGCGACGACTCCGCCTCGCGGTCGATCTCGGCCTTCTCCCGGAGCTGCTCGACGACGCTCGCCGTCAAGGTCTCACCCGTCCCGCCCGCCGCCTCGTCCGCCATCGCCGCCTCCCGTACGGGCAACGATGCGGCGCGTGCCCCGGCGGGGCAACGCGCGCCCCGCGCCAAACCGCCCGTCACGGCCGCTCCAGCGGGAGCTGGTTCGCCGTGGGGTCGACCCCGCGCAGCACCGCCGCGCCGTGGTGCGCGGCGCGCTCGCACGCCGCCGCGACGGGGAGGCCCGCCGCAAGGAAGAAGGTGAGCGCTCCCGCGAAGCTGTCGCCGGCGCCGTAGGAGCCGCCGCCGGGGGTCCGGGGCGCGCGCGGCGCCGCGAAGCGCACCGTCGCGGCGGCCGTCTCGACGCGGCCACCCTCGGCGCCCTCGGTCATCACCAGCGCCGACGGCCGCACGGGGTAGTCGGCGAGCGCGCTCCGCTCCCGCGCGTCGCCGGCGCTCCCGACGACGACGTCGGCGCGCGCGCCGGAGCGCGCGAGCGCCTCGCGCCGGCGAGCGGTGACGACGAGGACGTGCGCCGCGCGCGCCGCCCGCAGCGCCTCCGGGTCCTGCGCCGTGAAGTACGCTGCGTCGCAGGTGGCGAGGACGTCCCAGGGCAGCGCGTCGTCGCCGCGCGGGTGGAGCGGCTCGCCCACGACGACGATGGTCCGCTCACCGTCGGGCGTGACGAGCACGAGGTCGCGCGTATGCGGGTCGGAGCGCCGCGCGGCGTGGACGCGTGCGCCGGTCCGCGCGAGCGCCGCCCGGACCTGCTCGCCCGCCTCGCCCGCGCCGATCGCCGTGAAGAGGTGCACCTCGGCGGAGCTCCGCACGAGCTGCGCGAAGGCGATCCCGCCGCCACCTCCCGGAAAGGTGCGCGGCGCCTCGAGGTGCGCGATCTCGCCGGACGCGGGGACGGCGGGCACGAGCCCGAGCGTCACGTGCTCGACGTGGCCGATGACCGCGAGGCGGAGGGGGCGCATCGCCGCGTACATACCGCCAGCGCGCCCGGGTTCACCACCCCATCGCGCAGCCGTCCTTCCGCGACTCGGTCGCGCCGGAGAGGACGCCGGTCGACGGATCGCGCGCCACGGCCTGGTACCCGCCGTACTGGTACGTCGGCGCGTCGCGGAGGACGTGGCCGCGGCGGGCCAGCTCGCGAACGACGTCGGCGGGCACCTCGGGCTCGAGCGCGAGCAGCCCGCCCTCGCGCATCGCGCGGCCGTCCGGCTCGGACGAGCCGGTGTGGTAGAAGCGCGCCGCGTCGCCGGCCGCCTGGAGGTCCATCCCGAAGTCGACGAGGTTCACGAGCACCTGCACGTGCCCCTGGGCCTGCATGTCGCCGCCCATGAGGCCGAACGCGACGTGCGGCTCGCCCCCGCGCCCGAGGAGCGCCGGGATGATGGTGTGGAAGGGGCGGCGCCCCGGCGCGTAGGAGTTGACCCGGCCCGGGCGGAGGTCGAACTGCCCGCCGCGGTTCTGGAGCCCGAAGCCGAGCCCGGGGACGGCGTGCCCCGAGCCGAACCCGGTGTAGTTGCTCTGGATGAGCGCGACGAGGTTCCCCTCGGCGTCGGCCGCGGCGAGGATCGTCGTATCACCCGAGGTGAAGGGCGGGTCGCGCGGCGGCAGCTCGCGCGCGGCGCGCGCCGGGTCGATGCGGGCCGCCTGCCCGCGGGCGTACGCCTTCGAGAGGAGCCACGCGAGCGGCACCTCGCCCGACGCGGGATCGCCGATGTGGCGCGCGCGGTCCTCGTAGGCGAGCTTCTTCGCCTCGACGAGCAGGTGCCAGAGGTCGGGCGAGGCGCGGCCCAGCGCCCCGAGGTCGAACGCCTCCACGATGTTCGCCATCTCGAGCGCGGCGAGGCCCTGCCCGTTGGGCGGCAGCTCCCACAGCGTCCACCCGCGGTACGTCGTCGAGATGGGCTCCACCCAGTCGGCGCGGTTCGCCGCGAGGTCCTCCTCCGCCAGGAAGCCGCCGCTCTCGCGCGAGAAGCGGGCGAGCTCCGCCGCGATGGGCCCCTCGTAGAACGCCTCGCGCCCGCCCTCGGCGACGAGGCGGTAGGTGCGGGCGAGGGCGGCGTTCCGGAAGACCTCGCCCTCCCGCGGCGCGCGCCCGCCGGGGAGGAACGTCGCCGCGAACCCCGGCGTCTCCGCGAAGCCCGGCGCCTGCTCCGCCCAGGACGCCGCGATGACGCGCGGGACGGGCTCGCCCTCCTCGGCCGCGCGGATCGCCGGCGCGAGGAGCCGCGCCATGGGGAGCCTCCCGAGGCGCGCGTGCAGCGCGAACCAGCCGTCCACCGCGCCAGGCACCGTCCACGCATACGGGGAGAAGAGCGGGACGGTGCCGTCCGGCGCCGGCGGGATCGCCGCGGCCTCGAGCCCCCGCGGCGCGCGCCCCGAGGCGTTCACCGCGTGGACGCGGCGCGCCTTCGCGTCCCAGGCGATGGCGAAGAGATCGCCGCCCACGCCGCACGAGACCGGCTCGAGGAAGCCGAGCGCCGCGTTCACCGCGATCGCGGCGTCCGCCGCGGTGCCGCCGTCCGCGAGCACGCCCACGCCGATGCCGGTCGCGAGCGGGTGCGCCGAGGCCACCATGCCGCGGCGAGCGTGGACGACGGAGCGCGGGCGCATGCGCGGCTACCTCGCGAGCACGTCCCGCGCGCCCTTGTCCCGCCGCAGCACCGCCGCCGCGTAGCTGCACATCGGCGCGAGCTTCGTCCCGGAGGCGCGCGCCCAGCTCACCGCCGCCGCCACGAGCGCACGCCCGACGCCGCGGTTTCGCTCCGCGACGTCCACCTCCGTGTGCGCGATGACGGCGACGCCGTCCTTGCCGCGCGACCACGTCATCTCACCGACGCGCGTCCCCGCCTCCTCGGCGTAGAACGCGCCGCCGTCCTCGCGCTCGACGTGGCGCACCGAGATCCCTGACGCCTCAGTCCCCGTGTGGCTCTGGTCCATGAAGCGTGCGTAAGCGGGCGCGCGCGACGGCGCTCATCTAGTCCCTTCCGCCCGTCCAGCGCTTCGTCTCGTGGCAGGCGGGCGAGCAGCTCTTGGTCGCCGGGTCGTAGCTCTTGATGCGCGACCCGCCGAGGTTCACCGAGCCGTTCACGTGCGTCCCGACGTTCACGCTCGACGGCGTGTACCCTGCGTGGCACACGCCACAGCCGGCCTTCACGTGATCGTCGCGGCCGTGCTGCCCGGTCGGGGGCGCGATGCCGTGGCACGCTCCGCAGGCCGCCTGCGACCCGTTCACCGTCGTCCAGGCGGGGTTCGTGTTGCGGCCGCCCGAGAGCGTCGCCCCGTGGCAGTAGGTGGCGCACGAGGTCCCGTTCCAGGCGGCCGTCGTGCCCTGGCTCGCGAGCGCGCCGAAGGCGATCTCGACCTTGCCGTTCGAGTGCGAGGTGCTCGTCGGCTTCACGTGGCAGGCGCTGCAGTCGAACGCGGCCGCGAGCGGGCCCGCGTTCACGTGCGTCTGGTGCGCGCCCACCGCGCGCGCCGAGGTGGAGGTCTCGCCCTTCGTGCCGGACGGCGGCGCCGGGTTCGACGAGCCGTGGCAGGAGGTGCAGGTGAGGTTCGCCACGTCCACCGTGCCGTTCATGTGCACGGCGAGGTTCACGGTCGTCTGCGAGTAGCCGGCGCCGTGGCAGCCGCCGCAGTTCGTGACGCCCTGCGGGTGCGTCCCGCCGGGTGGAATGGCGTGGCAGGTGCCGCAGGCGCCCTGCGACCCGTCGACGCGCGTCCAGATTGGCGCGTTCCCCGAGTTCCCGTTCTTGAACGCGCCGTGGCAGTAGACGCCCGAGCAGGTGGCCCCGTTCCAGGTCGCCGCCGCGCCGCCGGTGCGCGCGAGCGCCCCGAACGTCACCTCGACGGTGCCGTTCGAGTGGCTCGTGCTCGTCGGGACGACGTGGCAGTCGGCGCACCCGAGCGCCGCGCGGAAGGCGGAGTCGGCGAGGTGCTTCTGGTGCGCGCCGACGGCGCGCGCCGACGTGGCGGTCTCACCCTTCGTCCCCGACGGCGGCGCCGGGTTGCTCGACGAACCGTGGCACGAGGTGCAGGTGAGGTTCGCGACGTCCACCGTACCGTTCATGTGGGTGGCGACGTTGACCGTCGTCGGCGAGTAGGCGGCGCCGTGGCAGCCGCCGCAGTTCGTGACGCCTTGCGGGTGCGTCCCGCCGGGCGGGATGCCGTGGCAGGTGCCACAGGCCGCCTGCGAGCCGTCGACCTTCGTCCACACCGGCGCGTTGCCCGAGTTGCCGTTCTTGAACGCCCCGTGGCAGTACACGCCGGAGCAGGTCGTGCCGTTCCACGTCGCAGCCGCGCCGCCGGTGCGCGCGAGCGCGCCGAACGTCACCTCGACGGCGCCGTTCGAGTGGCTCGTGCTCGTCGGGACGACGTGGCAGTCGGCGCACTCGAGCGCGGCGCGCAGGTTCGAGTCGCCGAGGTGCGCCTGGTGGGCGCCGACGGCGCGCGCCGAGGTGGCGGTCTCGCCCTTCGTCCCGGCCGGCGGCGCCGGGTTCGCGCCGGGCGTGCCGTGGCACGCGGTGCAGGTGAGGTTCACGTCGACGGTGCCGTTCAGGTGGGTCGCCGTCGCGACGCTCGTCTGCGTGTACCCGGGGTGACAGGTGGCGCAGTTCGTGACGCCCTGGGGGTGCGTCCCGCCCGGCGGGATGCCGTGGCAGGTGCCGCACGCCGCCTGCGAGCCGTCGACGCGCGTCCACACCGGCGCGTTGGTCGTGTTCCCGTTCTTGAAGCCGCCGTGGCAGTACGTCGCGGCGCAGGTCCCGCCGCTCCAGACCGGCTTCGCGCCGCCCGCGGTGGCGAGCGGCCCGAAGGCGATGTCCACCTGGCCGTTCGAGTGCGAGGTGGAGGTGGGCACCGGGTGGCACTCGCTGCAGTTCACCGCGTCGCGCAGGGGGCTCGCCTGCACGTGCGACTGGTGCGCGCCGACAGCGCGGGCGTCGGCCGTCGCCTCGCCGCGCGTGCCCTTCGGCGGCGCGGCGGGGTTCCGCGCGCGCGCCGGATCGCCGTGGCACGACGTGCAGGACAGGTTCGCGACGTCGATCGCGCCGTTCATGTGCAGCCCGAGGTTGACCGTGGTCTGCGAGTAGCCGGTGCCGTGGCAGCTACCGCAGGCCGTCACGCCCTGCGGGTGCGTCCCGCCGGGCGGGATGCCGTGGCAGGTGCCGCAGGCGCCCTGCGTGCCGTCGACGCGCGTCCACGCCGGCGCGTTCGCGGCGTTGCCGTTCCTGAACGAGCCGTGGCAGTACACGTTCGAGCAGGTCGTCCCGTTCCAGGCGGGGGCGGCGCCGTTCGTGCGCGCGAGCGCCCCGAACGTCACCTCGACGACGCCGTTCGTGTGGGTCGTGCTCGTCGGCACCACGTGGCAGTCCGCGCACTCGAGCGCGCGCCGCAGCGCGGAGTCGGCGAGGTGCTGCTGGTGCGCGCCGACCGCGCGCGCCGAGGTGGCGGTCTCGCCGCGCGTGCCGCGCGGCGGCGCGGGGGCGTTCACCACGCGCGCTGCGTCGCCGTGGCACGAGGTGCAGGAGAGGTTCGCGACGTCGACGACGCCGTTCACGTGCAGCCCGCCGGAGACGACGATGTTGCCGCTCGCATCGACGGTCCCCGGGTGGCAGCCGGCGCACGTCGTCACGCCCCCGGCGATGGCGGGGTGGCCGGTGGAGGGCGGCGGCGGCAGGCCGTGGCAGGTGCCGCAGCGCGCCTGCGACCCGTCGACGCGCGTCCAGGTCGGCGAGGTGAGGCTCCCGCCGCCGAGCGTCGCGCCGTGGCAGTAGGTCGCGCAGGTGGCGCCGTCCCACCGCGCGACGGCGCCGCGGGCGTTCGCGGTCGCCCCGAACTTCACCTCGCCCGCGCCGTTCGCGTGCGAGGTGGAGGTGGGGACGGTGTGGCACTCGCCGCAGGCGATCCCCTGGCGGATGGGGCCGCCGGCGAGGTGCGCCTGGTGCGCGCCGACGCCGCGGGCGGTGGTGGCGCTCTCGCCCGTCGTGCTCGAGGGCGGCGCGGCGGGGTTCGCCGGGCGAGCGGGGTCGCCGTGACAGGAGGTGCAGGAGAGCGGGATCACGTCGACCGCGCCGTTCAGGTGGCGCCCGCCGGCGACGTCGATCGTGCCGTCGGGCTTCACCGTGGCGGGGTGGCAGCGGGCGCACGCCGTCGCGCCGCCCGTGACGGGCGGATGGCCGCTCGAGGTCGGCGGCGGCTGCCCGTGGCAGCTCGTGCAGGTCGCCTGCGAGCCGTCCACGCGCGTCCACACCGGCTGCGTCGCGGCGCCGCCGGCGAGCGTCGCGCCGTGGCAGTACACCGTCGAGCAGCTCGCCGTGGCGCGGCTCCACGCGGGCGTCGCGCCACCCGTGGTGGCGAGCGGGCCGAAGGTGACGTCGACGCGCCCGTTGGAGTGCCCGATCGACGACGGCAGGACGTGGCACTCGTTGCAGCCGATGGCGGCGCGCACCGCGCTGTTCGTGAGGTGCGAGGCGTGCGCGCCGACGGCGAGGTCGGTCGTCGCTGTCTCGCCGTGCGTGCCGCGCGGCGGCGCCGGGCTCCCGGTCGTGGCGTTGCCGTGGCATGAGGTGCAGCTCACGCCGGCGATGTCGATCGTGCCGTTCATGTGCTTGCCGCGCGCGACGTCGATCGTCCCGTCGGGCTTCACCGTGTCGCCGTGGCAGCCGTTGCACCCCGGGAGCCCGCCGGCGACCGCGGGGTGGCCGCTCGTGACCGGCGGCGGGGCGGCGTGGCAGGTGCCGCAGGCGATCTGCGACCCGTCGACGCGCGTCCACACCGGCGCGGTGCTCGTGCCGCCCGCGTTGAGCGTCGCCCCGTGGCAGTAGACGCCGGAGCAGGTGGCGCCCGCGCGATCCCACGCCGGGTTCGCGCCGGCGGCCGTGGCGAGCGGGCCGAACGTCAGCTCCACCTTGCCGTTCGTGTGGCTCGTGCTCGTCGGGACGACGTGGCACTCGGTGCACGCGATGCCCGCGCGCAGGCGCCCGCCCTCGAGGTGCTGCTGGTGCGCCCCGATGGCGATGCTCGTCGTCGCGGTCTCGCCCCGCGTCCCGCGCGGCGGCGCCGGCGCGTTCACGGCCCGCCCGGGGTCGCCGTGGCAGCTCGTGCAGGACAGGTCCTTCACGTCGACGACGCCGTTGATGTGCTTCCCCGCCGCGACGTCGATCGCGCCGGCGGGGGTGATGCCGGGGTGGCACATCCCGCACGCGCCGACGCCGCCGGTGACCGGCGGATGCCCGGACTCGGGGGGCGGCGGGAGGGCGTGGCAGGTGCCGCAGGCGGCCTGGGTGCCGTCGACCTTGGTCCAGATCGGCGCCGTGCTCGACCCGCCGGCCTGGAGCGTCGCGCCGTGGCAGTAGACGCCGGAGCAGCGCGCGCCATCCCAGGACGGCGCGGCGCTCCCCGCGCGCGCGAGCGATCCCCAGGTGAGCTGGACGGTACCGTTCACGTGGGAGAGGTCGGTCGGCACCGCGTGGCACTCCGCGCACGCGATCGCCTGGCGCAGCGGCCCGTCCTTGAGGTGCTGCTGGTGCGCGCCGACCGCGCGCGCCGAGGTCGCGGTCTCACCCTTCGTGCCGCGGGGCGGCGCCGCGCCGCCCGTCGCCTTGTCGCCGTGGCACGAGGTGCAGCCGAGCGCGCCGAGGTCGACGCGGCCGTTCACGTGGCGGCCGCTCGCGACGTCGATGGTGCCGTCCGGCCTCACGGTGTCGGGGTGGCAGCTCGAGCACGCCTCGAGGCCGCCCGTCACGGTGGGATGGCCGGTCTCGGGCGCCGGCGGCGCCGCGTGGCAGGCGCCACAGGCCACCTGCGAGCCGTCGACCTGCGTCCACACCGGCGCGGTGCGCGAGCCGCCGGGCCAGGTCGCGCCGTGGCAGTCGACGTTGCTGCAGGTCGCCGTGCCCCGGCTCCAGGCCGGCTTCGCCCCGTTCGCCGAGGCGAGCGCACCGAACGTGACGTCGCCGTGGTCCTTGTCGATGTGCCCCGGATCGTCCTCGCGCGCCGGCACGACGTGGCACTCCTGGCAAGGGATGGCCTCGCGCAGCGGGCCCGCGCGCACGTGCGTCTGGTGCGCTCCGACGCCGAGCTCCTTCGTGTCGGTCCCGCCGAGCGGCGTGCGCGGCGGCGCGAAGTTGTCGGCGCCGCCATGGCACCGGCCGCACTGCGGCACCGCCTGGCCGACGCTCGTGACCGTGCGCGGTGCGTTGCACGTCGCCATGACGCCCGCGGCGACCATGGCGGCGGTGAGGGCTGCGAACAGGACGGGGCGGCCGAGGCGCATGCGCGCCATGGTAGCCCGATGTAGGGACGCAATGCCCGAGCCCCATTTGCGGTGTAATTGATCTAGATCAAATCAATATGATCCAATCGCGGGCGACCGAGCGAGCCCCCGCCGCAGCGTCGCTCACGTCACGCGCGCGCGCGGCTCCTCCCCGGCGCGGG
>JBJMQK010000003.1:0-3044 GCA_045802735.1 Anaeromyxobacteraceae bacterium
GCGCTGCCCTTGTTGAGCAGGGGATCGCGCAGCACAGCGTACCCGCGCGGGAGGCCGGGCTTGGCCTCGAACTGCTTCACGGTGGCATTGGACATTGGTTGTTCTCCGCTCTGGGTGGATTCGCGCGCGACGCTCACGCGCAGGCATCGGTGGGGTGGCCGATTCGCGTCGCAGACTACGCCCACTCGCCGGCCCGCGTCGACCCCGTGCGAGTGGGCCGCCGTCCGCTCCCTCCGCCGATTTTCCAGCGGTTTTGCGCGCGATCACGCGCGCGACGTGCTGCGACGAGGAGTCGATGGCGGGCGTCATACCCATTCGCACTGAAAGTGCGGCTCTGCGTCCACGTGCCGCATCTCGTCACGCCCGGCCTCACCGCGATCCGCCGCGCGTGCGGACGATCGACGAAGGAGCTACGGTCTGCAGCGGGTGGACCGGACCCGCTCTCGACCTCGAACGCCGCGCGCGCCCCACGCTGCCGCCCTCTCCCTCGCGACGCTGCGGCGGCACGCGGTCGCGTGGCAGGGCTACTCGACGCGCTTCCGCCGCGCTGGCGCCGACGACGTCCTCGCCTGCGTGCGGCGGCTCTCCTGCGTCCAGCTCGACTCCATCGCGACCGTCGCGCGGAGCCACGTCCTCGTGCTCGCCTCGCGCGCCGGTGCCGTCGAGGACGGGACGGTGTCGGGCCTCCTCGCCGCGGGTCGGCTCTTCGAGTACTGGGCGCACGAGGCGTGCCTCGTGCCCGTCGAGCACTGGCCGCTCCTCCGCCACCGCATGCGCGAGCGGCGCACGCATCACTGGTGGGGCCCCGTCATCGACTCGGACCCGGCGCTCGCCGCGCGCGTCCTCGCCGAGGTGCGCGAGCGCGGCCCGCTCGCGTCGCGCCACTTCGAGGGGCGCGGCGGCGGCGGCATGTGGCGACTCAAGCCCGCGAAGCGCATGCTCGACGCGCTGTGGACCGCGGGTGAGCTGGTCGTCGCCGGGCGGCAGGGCTTCCAGCGGCTCTACGACCTCCCCGAGCGCGTGCTGCCGCGTGCCGTGCTCGACGCGCCGGAGCCGACGGGCGACGAGGCGGTGCGGGCGCTCGTCCTCCGCGCGGTCGAGGGGCGCGGCGCGCTCACGGCGCACGGCGTCGTCGACCACTACCGGTTCGAGGGCGGCACCGCGCGCGTCGCGCCGGCCCTCGCCGCGCTCTGCGACGCGGGCGTGGTGCGCGAGTGGGCCGTCGCGGACGGCGGACCGCCCGTGTACCTCCCCGCGGCGTGCGAGCCAGGAGCCGCCGAGGCGCCGGCGGGCGGCGTCCTCCTCTCGCCGTTCGAGAACCTCCTCTGGGACCGCGACTTCACGCGCCGCGTCCTCGGCTTCGACCACCTCATCGAGGTCTACAAGCAGCAGCACCAGCGCGTGTACGGCTACTACGTGCTGCCGTTCCTGCTGGGCGACAGGGTCGTCGGCCGGCTCGATCTGAAGGCGCGCCGCGACGAGGGCGTGCTCGCGGTGCGCGCCTTCCACGCGGAGGCGGGCGTCCGCCGCACGCGCCGCCTCGCGGCCGCGCTCGAGGGGGCGCTCGCGCGGCTCGCGCGGACCATCGGGCTCGAGGCCGTCGAGGACGCGGGCGCGGTCGCCAGGCGGGGCGAGGCGCGCTAAAGCTCCGGCATGAACGCGAAGCTCCAGCACGACATCGAGCTGCTCGCCCGCGAGTTCGCGGCCAAGGTCACCCGGCTCGTCGCCGACGCCATCGTCTCCGAGGTGGAGTCTGCGCTGGCGAGCGAGCCGGCCAGCGGAGGCGCCGGGCGCGCCGCCGAGGCGCCCCCCACGAAGCCGCGCCGGCTCGCGGCGTCGCCGGTCGAGCACTGGGTGCCGGATCGCCGCGCGCGGCGCGTCCCGAAGTTCGTCATCGAGGCGACGGGGCTCCAGACGAAGCGCGAGATCGTCGACCGCTACGGCGAGCACGCGCGCTTCGAGAAGGGACAGCCGTCGCCGCCGCCGCTCCGCCAGGCGCGCGCCGGCGGCGAGGACTGACCACGCTCTCAGCTTCGCGTCACCGCAGGTCGAGCCCGAACAGGCGGTAGCGCCGGTCGAGCTTGCCGCCGATCGACTCGATGGTGCGGTTGATGAGGACGTTGTCCTCGAGGCACCAGCCGATCTCGCCGCCGCGGATGCCGCGCGCGCCCGCGTTCAGGATCACCTTCACGATGAGCATCGCCTCGACGCCCTTGCGCCGGAACTCGGGGAGGACGCCCAGCGCGAAGAGGCGGCCGTACCGGATGCGCTTCTGGCCGGTGAGGAGCTTCCACCAGCCGAAGGGCAGGAGCCGTCCGTCGCGCGGCATGACCTCGTTCACGTCGGGCAGGCACACGATGAAGCCGACGGGGTTCCCCTCGCGATCCTCGGCGAAGAGCGTGAGGTTCGGATCGAGCACGGGCTTCAGGTCGTGCGCGATCGCGACGAACTCGGCCTCGGTCACCGGCACGAACCCCCAGTTCTTCTCCCAGGTGGCGTTGTACAGGCGGAAGGCGCGCGCCACGTCGTTCGCGAAGTCCTTCCGGTCGAGCGGGCGCGCCCTGAGCCCGAAGCGCGCGGCGGCCTTCTCCGACAGCTCCGCGTAGCGCTTGATCCGCGGATCGCCGGTCCCCGCCTCCGTGACGATCCAGAAGGCGAGCAGGTCCTTCGCCTTGCCGAAGCCGTAGCTCTCGACGAGCGCGCGGTACCACGGCGGGTTGAAGGTCATCTCGACGCAGGGCGGCCGGCCGAAGTTCTCGACGAGCATCCCGACCTGGTGATTCGTCGTGAAGTTGCACGGGCCGAACAGGTCCACCGCGCCGCGCGCCTTCGCGAAGGCGACCGCCTCGTCGAGGAGCGCGTGCGCCACCGCCCGGTCGTCCACCGACTCGAAGAAGCCGAAGAAGGCGGTGCCACGGCCGTGCTGGGCGTCGTACGCCCGGTCCACGTGCGCGGTGATCCGCCCGACGTCCTCGCCGCCGCGGACCGCGACGAGCGCGAGGACCTCGAGCTGGCGGAAGGCCGGGTTCTTCCCGGGGTCGAGG
>JBJMQK010000023.1:0-5316 GCA_045802735.1 Anaeromyxobacteraceae bacterium
GGTGAAGGCGACGTGCCTCCAGTGCCACCTCGACGGCGGCAAGCTCGACGTCCGCCCGGCGACGCTCGACGCCGAGGGGAGGCTCCGCCGCGAGGCGATCCGCATCGGCGCGCCGCGCGCCGCGAGCTGCGGCGCGTGCCACGGCATCGTGGCGGGTGGCGCCGCCGCGCTCCGGCTCCCGCCGGAGTTCGAGTCCGCGCCGCAGGACGGCCGGACCTTCTCGCTCACGCTCGGCGAGGGCGCGGTGGTCTCGCCGCAGAAGATGTCCGAGTCGTTCCTGAACCTCGAGGGGAAGGGCGGGCTCGGCGCGCCCTGGGACGTGCACGCCGCGAAGCTCGTCGACTGCGTCGCCTGCCATTTCGCCGCGAACGACCCGGCGCGCGCCGACGCGAAGCAGCCCACGCTCCAGGACCTCACCGCCGACCCGCGGCGACTCTCGCGCGCGGAGTTCCTGGTGCGCCCCGATCACCGGCTCGCGCGCCAGGCCTGCCGCGCGTGCCACGACGCCGAGAAGGCGCACCCGTTACTGCCGTACCGCGCCCCCCACATGGCGGCGCTCTCCAGCGCGACGTGCCACGTGGCCGCGCCGAGGGCGCCCGTCGCGGAGATGGTGGACGCGACGGTGGCGACGCTCTCCGGGACCCCCGTGGTGCGCTACCGCAACGTCGAGCGACGTCCGGGCGAGGCGCTGAACGCGGCGACGGTGCGCCCCTTCCGGCCGCTCCTCGCGCAGCGGCTCGAGGAGGACGGCGCGCGGCGGCTCGCGCCGGTGAACCTCGTGTCGCGCTATCGCTGGGTCTCGCGAGCGGGCCGGGTCGAGGTGCCATTCGAGGTGATCGCCCGCGCGTTCGCCCGGGACGGCGAGTGGGCCCCGGGCGTCGTCGAGGCGTTCGACGTCGATCGCGATGGGCGGGTCGCCGACGGCGAGCTCCGCCTCGACACGCCCGGGAAGGTCGCCTTCGTCGCGGCGCGGCTCCGCGCGCAGGGCGTCGTGGACCCGGAAGTGGACGGCGCGATCGACGCCATCCCTCTCGCCCATGGCGTCTCCACCCGCGACCGCGCGCTGCGCGACTGCAACGCCTGCCACGCCTCCGACTCGCGCCTGAGCGGCGAATTCCTCGTCGCGGGCTACCTGCCTGGCGGGACGCTGCCGCGCCCGCCCGACGGCTCCCGCGTCCACCTCGCCGGCGTCCTCGGCCCCACCGTGGACGGCGGGCTCGCCTTGCGGCCCATCGCCGGCTCGACGCCGGGCGGGCTCCACGTGCTCGGCCACACGCGCCAGGGGCTCTCCAACACGCTCGGGTTCCTCCTCTTCCTGGCGACCGCCGCGGCCGTCGCGCTGCACGGCGCGATGCGGGTCGCGCTGCGGCGGCGCCGCGGGACCGGTCGCGCGCACGGCGTCGGGGAGAAGGCGTACGTGTTCGGGCACTACGAGCGGCTCTGGCACTGGACCATGGCGCTCTCCGGCGCCGTGCTCATCGCGACCGGGCTCGCCGTCCACTTCACGGGCACGGGCGCCTGGCTCGCGCTCCCTACCGCCGTGTCGCTCCACAACGTCTTCGCCGTGGTGCTGATGGTGAACGCGTTCCTCGCGCTCTTCTACCACCTCGCCACGCGGGCCATCCGGACGTTCATCCCCGAGCCGAAGGGCTTCCTCGCGCGCGCGCTCGAGCACCTGGCCTGGCAGACGCGGGGGATCTTCCACGGCGGCGAGCACCCGGCCAATGCCCCCGGCCAGCAGCTCAATCCGCTGCAGCAGGTCACGTACCTCGGCCTCCTGAACGTGCTGTTCCCGCTCCAGATCGCGAGCGGCCTCGTCCTCTGGGCGGTCGGCCACTGGCCCGCCGTCGGCGTCGCGATGGGAGGCCTCGCGGTGGTCGCCCCGGTGCACAACGCGGTCGCCTGGCTCTTCCTCTCGTTCCTCGTCCTCCACGCGTACCTCGTCACCACCGGCCCGACGCCGACCGAGCACCTCGAGGCGATGGTCACGGGATACCAGCGCCTCGAGGCCCAACCCGTCGTCGAGCGGAGCCAGGCATGACCACCGCCGCAGCGCGCGAGCCGCGCCCGTACCTCGACCCCTACCTCGCCGGGACGCTGCTCGGCGTCGTCCTCTTCCTCTCGTTCTACGTGACGGGCGGAGGCCTCGGCGCCTCGGCGGCGCTGAACCGCCTCGAGGTGGGCGTGCTCGACTGGTTCGCGCCGGGGCACGTCGATCGCGTCGCCTACCTCGCCGAGATGGCCGGCGGGGCGCGGAGCGCCTGGAACTACTCCGGCATGTTCATGCTGGTGGGCGCGGCGCTCGGAGGGCTCGCCTCGGGGCTCGTCAACCGGCGCGTGAAGCTCGAGCTGCGCAAGGGGCCGAACGTCACCACCCGCACGCGCGTCTTCTTCGCGCTCCTCGGCGGCCTCATCATGGGGTACGGCGCGCGGCTCGCGCGCGGCTGCACCTCCGGCCAGGCGCTCTCGGGCGGCGCGGTGCTGTCGGTGGGCAGCTGGGCCTTCATGTTCGCGGTGTTTGCGAGCGCCTACGCGCTCGCCTCTTTCGTCCGCCGGCTCTGGAACTGACGGGAGAGATCGACATGTTCCCCATCACGCTCACCGCCGGCACCCTCGGCTACGCGCTCGCCTTCGGCGTCATCGGCTTCGGCTTCGGCGCCGCCCTGGAGATGGGCGGCTTCGGCGACACGCGGAAGCTCGCGGCGCAGTTCTACTTCAAGGATCTCACCGTCCTGAAGGTCATGTTCACCGGCATCATCGTCGCGGCGGTGCTCGTCGCGGGCGCGACGTCGCTCGGCCTGCTCGACATGAGCCGCGTCTGGGTGAACCCCACCTACCTGTGGCCCGGCATCGTCGGCGGGCTCGTCATGGGCGTCGGCTTCATCCTGGGCGGCTTCTGCCCCGGGACGTCGGTGGTGGCCGCGTCCACCCTCAAGGTCGACGGGATGCTCTTCCTCGGCGGCGTGATCCTCGGCACCGGCCTCTTCGGCGAGACGGTGGGCCGCTTCGAGGGCTTCTTCCTCTCGTCCGACATGGGCCGCTTCACGCTGCCCGAGCTGTTCGGGCTGCCGGTCGGGGTGACGCTCGTGCTCGTCGTCGCGATGGCGCTCGTGATGTTCTGGGGGGGCGAGCTGCTCGAGCGCCGCCACGGCGCGGGGCTGCCGTGGAGCGAGATCGCGCTCGCGCCGCGGTCGCTCGCGAAGGTGGGCGCGGCGGGGCTGCTCGTCTCGCTGGCGCTCCTCGTGACGCTCCTCGGCCAGCCGAGCCCCGGCGAGAAATTCGCGCTGCTCGGGCCCGCGGCGCGGCGCCCGGTCGAGGAGCGCGCCATCTTCGTCCACCCGGCCGAGGTGGTGGCGCTGCGCAACGACCTCAACGTGCAGGTGCTCGTGCTCGACCTCCGCGACGAGCACGACTTCAACCTGTTCCACCTCGGCGGCGCGCGCCGCGTCGCGCCGGAGGCGCTCTTCCGCCCGGAGACCTTGAAGCCGCTCGTCGACCAGCCCGCGACGACGGTGACGTTCCTCGCGGGAAACGGCGAGGCCGCCGCGGTCGCTGCGTGGAAGGGGCTCGAGGCGATGGGCGTGCCGAACCTCTACGTCATCGAGGGCGGCATGAACGGCTGGCTCGAAAAGTACGCGGCGCCCGCCTGCGTCGCAGCGCCGGTGAGCGCCTCGACGCCCGCAGCCGCGCAGGCGAGCGAGGAGCTGCGCTTCCGCTTCGCCTACGCCACCGGTGCGAGCCTGCCCGCGGCGTGGCCCGAGCTGCCCCACTCGCGCGCCTTCCGCGCGCCGTGCACGGAGCCGGCGGCCGAGGTCGCGCACGGGGGCGAGGAGAGGGGCTGGCCGGCGTACACGTTCGCGAAGAAGGTGAAGCTCCAGTCGAAGGCAGCGGTGAAGGGCGGCTGCGGGTAGGAAGCCCACGTCGGCGCGCTGTTACGCTGATGGGAGCGCCCCGGCCGACTCTCCTCGTCGAGGTCGTGCGCGGACGGCCGACTCGCGAACCCTCCGCCTCCTGCGCGGCTCACACCGGGCGACATCCCCGAAGGGAGCGCACGATGCACGTCTCGACGTTGTGGCTGTCCCTGTCGCTCGCCGCGTCTCCCGGCAGTGCGTCGTCGGCGGCGAGGGCCACCTTCTCGCCGGACGAGGCGCCGGAGGCGCTGCAGCCGGCGATCGCGAAGGCCGACGCGGCGACCCAGATCCTGCAGCGAAGGCTCTCGGGACGGCTCGGCGAGGCGATGAAGGAGGGGGGACCGGCGCGCGCGGTGAAGGTGTGCCGCGACGAGGCATCCCGCATCGCGGGCGAGGTCTCGGCGAAGTCGGGCGTGGCGCTCGGGCGCACCACCGACCGCCTCCGCAGCGCACGGAATGCGCCGCCTGCGTGGGCGCAGCCCATCGTCGAGGCAGCGCGCGGCAAGCGCGCGTCGGACGTGAAGCCTGTCGCGGTGGACCTCGGCGACCGCGTCGGCGTGCTGCGGCCCATCGCGGTGGGAGGTGCCTGCCTCGGCTGTCATGGTACGCCGGATCGCATCGCGCCGGACGTGAAGGCGCACCTCGCGGCTGCCTATCCCCGTGACGCCGCGAACGGATACGCCGAGGGCGATCACCGTGGGTTCTTCTGGGCCGAGGTCGCGCGGTAGCTATCGCGTGGGACGAGCGCTCGGCGTCGGACCCTTACGTCTGATGCACGCGGCGGGTCGGTTCAGCTGGGCGTCCGCGTCGGGCGCAGCGCGCGGAGGGCGCGGACCGTCTCCATCATCTCGCGCGCGAAGCGCGAGCAGTGAGGACATCCCGCGAGGTGGAGCTCGACGATGAGCAGGAGGACCGGAGGGAGCTCGCCGTCGATGTAGTCCGAAAGGCGGTCCGCCGTGGCGGCGCAGGTGAACATCGGGTGCACCGGCGGCAGCATCGGCTCTCCTCCCGATTGTGAGAGCCAGCCGCAGCAGATTGGAGTCACGGCGCGATGTCACCTGCTCGGTGGAGGTCATTGCTCCTTCGCGAGGAAGCGCCGGAGCGCGTCGCGTACCGATTGCTCGACCCGCGGCGGCACCTCGTCTCCGGACTGGCTGCAGAGGGAGAGCGTCGCCCTGAGGGAGTCGCACCGGGCCCGGCAGCGGTCGCAGCCGAGGAGGTGCTGCTCGAGCGTGGTGCACACGCTCCCGCTGATCTCGCCTTCGAGGTGTCTCGAGAAGAGCTCGACGACGTCGGGGCAGTCCTTCTCCTGCGTCGCGGGCTGGGCCGCCTGGTGGATGCCGAGGAGGGGCGCGAGCCGCTCGCGGACGCTGATGCGCGCGCGGTGGAGCCGGCTCTTCACCGC
>JBJMQK010000190.1:0-29539 GCA_045802735.1 Anaeromyxobacteraceae bacterium
TTCGAGGCGGTGCACGGCTCGGCGCCCGACATCGCCGGCAAGGGCGTCGCGAACCCGGTGGCGCAGATCGCCTCGGCGGCGATGATGCTCGACCACCTCGGCCACGCGGAGGCGGCGCAGGCCGTCGACCGCGCGATCGACGCCGTGCTCTCCGACCCGCGCCTGCGCACCCGCGACCTCGGCGGGAAGGCCTCGACGCGCGAGCTGACCGACGCGGTGGTGCAGGCGGTCGGTTAGCCTTCGCGACGCTGCTGCGGGGCCATCGGGTGCGCGAGCGACTCTATGCGCGCGCGCGGACAGCCCTCTTCCAGGGCGCGAGGCGGACTACCGGCGCTGCCATGACCGCACGCCCGTGAAGCGGGCGAGCTGACCGCGAGCTGATTTCACTGACCCTCGCGGCCGGGACGATGACTAGCTTTCCCGGGCCTGACGCGGAGGTCGCGGTGCTCCAGCCCTTCCAGATCGCCGTCCCGGACCCGGTCCTCGAGGACCTCGCCCGACGCCTCGCCGGCACGCGGCTGGCGCCGGACGGCGTGGATCGCTGGGATGCCGGGATGAGCCCCGCCTACCTGCGGACGCTCGTCGCGTACTGGCGGGAGCGCTACGACTGGCGCGCGCACGAGGCGCAGCTCAACCGCTTCCACCACCTCCGGGGCGAGGTGGACGGCACCCTCCTCCACGTCGTCCACGAGAAGGGCCGCGGCCCCTCGCCCCTTCCCCTCCTCCTCGTTCACGGCTTTCCCGACTCCTTCTACCGCTTCCACAAGCTCATCCCGCTCCTCACCGATCCCGCGGCACACGGCGGCGATCCCACCGACGCGTTCGACGTCGTCGTACCGAGCCTGCCGGGCTACGCGTTCTCTGCGCCTCGCGAGGAGAAGGGCGGCCTGTTCGGCTTCGCCGAGCTCCTTCACGTCCTCATGACGCAGGAGCTCGGCTATCCGCGCTATGGCGCGCACGGCGGTGATTGGGGGAGCATCATCACCTCCCTGCTCGCACGGAGCCACGCGCAATCCCTCGCGGCGATCCACCTCACCGACGTCCCGTTCCTCCACGCCCTCGGCAAGCAGGGCGACCTCAGCGCGGCCGAGCGGTCGTTCCTCGAGCAGATCCAGCAGTTCCGGACGAGCAAGGGCGCGTACGCCATGATCCAGGGGACGCGACCCCGCACCGCCGCCGTCGCCCTCAACGACTCGCCGGCCGGGCTCGCGGCCTGGATCGTCGAGAAGTTCCAGGAGTGGAGCGACTGTGGCGGAGATCCCGAGCGCTGCTACACGAAGGACGAGTTGCTCACGAACGTGATGCTCTACTGGGTGACGGGCACCATCGAGTCGTCGTTCCAGCCTTACCACGACGTCATGAGCGTCACCCGGCCGCCGCAGGGCAGTGCGCCGAACGAGAGGTCGGGAGTGCCTGCCGGCTTTGCGATCTTCCCGAAGGATCTCTCGACCCCTCCGCGCGAGTGGGCCGAGCGCTTCTTCGACGTGCGCCGGTGGACCGAGGCTCGAAGCGGCGGGCACTTCGCCGCGCTCGAGGCCCCGGCGGTGCTGGCGCGCGAGCTCCGCGAGTTCTTCCGTCCCTTCCGGCGGGCCTGAGCCAGGCCTTTGCAGGTCCGGGCGCCTCACCGCGCCGCGCGCGCCGCGCCCGGCGCCGCGACGCTCGCCTCGAAGCGACGCGCGGCGGCGAGCGCCTCCGCGGTGTAGAGCGCGAGCGACGCCCAGATGCAGCCGAACGCCACCGCGTGCGCGGGCGTGAAGCGCTCGCCGAATGCGAACACCGCGATGGCGAACTGCATCGTGGGGTTGAGGTACTGGAGGAGGCCCACGGTGGAGAGACGCAGCCGCGAGACGCCCGCCGCGAACCACATGAGCGGGACCGCGGTGACGACGCCGCTCGCCGAGAGCAGCAGGGTGAGCCGCAGATCGCCCGCGCCGAAGCGCATGGTGCCCGTCCGCGCGAGCCACGCGAGGTAGGCGAGCGCGAGCGGCGTGAGCAGCGCCACCTCCCCGAAGAGGCCCGCCAGCGCGTCGACGCGGACGCGCTTCCGGATGAGGCCGTACATCGCGAAGGTGACCGCGAGGAGGAGCGCGACCCACGGTACCGTGCCCGCGCGCACGACGAGCGAGAGGACGCCCGCGGCGGCGAGCGCGATGGCCGCGATCTGGCGCCTCGTGAGCGGGTCGCGCAGGAAGGCGACGCCGAGCAGCACCGTGACGAGCGGGTTCACGAAGTAGCCGAGGCTCGCCTCGAGCACGCGCCCGGCGTTCACCGCCCAGATGTAGACGAGCCAGTTCCCCGAGATGAAGGTCGCGCTGAGCGCGAGGCCGCCGATCGCGCCGGGCGCGCGGAGCCGGGCGACCACGTCGCCCCAGCGCCGCAGCGCGGTGATGATGGCGACGAGGAAGATCGCCGACCAGGCGATGCGGTGCGCGAGGATCTCGAGCGGCGAGGTCCCGGCGAGCGAGTGGAAGTAGACGGGGAACAGTCCCCAGGTGACGTACGCCGCCGCCGCGTACGCGATCCCGACCCTCGTCCGCCGCTGCGCCGCCATCGCGTCCACGGCGCGCATCCTACCCGCGCGCGGTCCGGAGCGTGAACGCCGGCGCCGCCTCCGTTCGCCCTGAGCGGAGCGCAGCGGAGTCGAAGGGCGCCATCACCGGATCTTCACACCCATCGCGAGGCCCTCCGCGGTCGGGATCATGGTGGCGCGAAAGCGCCCACCGGTCGCGAGCCGCTCGGCGAAGGCGCGCAGCGGCGCGACGGCGCGCGCGTCGGGACCCGTGAGCCCGGCCTCGTGCACGTGGCCGAAGGCGAAGGCGTTGTCGGCGAGGACGACGCCCCCCACGCGCAGGTGCTCCTCGGCCCAGGCGAGATAGGCGGGGTAGCCCTCCTTGTCCGCGTCGATGAACACGAGGTCGAACGGGCCGTCCCCCTCGATCTCGGGAAGGCGCTCGAGCGCCGGCCCGAGGTGGATGCGCGCCCGCCCGGCGAGGCCCGCCCGCTCGAACGAGACGCCCGCGACGCCGGCGCGCTTCGGATCGAGCTCGAAGGTGTGGAGCACGCCGCCCTCGCCCATGCCGCGGAGCAGGCACACGCCGCTGTAGCCGCCGAGCGTCCCGACCTCGACCGCCTTCCGCACCTCCGCGGCGCGCGCGAGCACCTCGAGGTGGAGGCCGTCCATGCGGCCGACGGCGATCGTCGGGAGCCCCTCCTGCGCGCTGCGCTCGCGGATCTCGGCGAGCGCCGGGTCCTCCGGGCGGAACGTCTCCTCGGCCCAGCGCGCGAGCGCCGGGTCGCCCTGCCCGAAGCCCTTCTCCGGAGGTGAGCCCATGTCGCGGACCTAACGCGCCCACGCTCGCGCGGCGACGCCTCGGTCAGTCCTTCCGCTTGAGGGACAGCCCCATCGTGAAGCGCGCCACCGGCTCGTCGCCGTACTTCTTCGGCACCGTCGCCACGACCTCCACCGGCAGCGTCACGCGCTCGCCGGTGCGGTCGGTCTCCTCGACCGCGGCCTTCACGCGCGCGCCGTCCCGGGAGCGGAAGACGACGTCGCCGTCGGCGCGCTTCAGGAACTCGGCCTTCAGGTCCTTGAAGGCGAGCTTCACCTTCTTGTGCTTCGTGTAGATGAGCCAGGCGGCGTTGAGGCCGGAGGCGAGGTCGGCGCCGGCGCACAGCACCCCGACGTACATGGAGTCGAGGTGGTTCTTCGTCCGGAGGTCGAGCGGGATACGGATCACGCACCCGTCGCCGTCGAGCTCGAGCACCTTCGGCCCGATGAAGAACAGGCTCGGGATCTTGAGCGACAGGAGCCGGACGAAGACGTTTTCCTTGAGGAGCACGGCTCGCATTCTAGCGGGGCCGTGACGCGACGCGCCACGGGAACGCGGGCCTTTGCGCCGCTAAGGAAGGGCGCGTGCTCGACCTCTTCCACCCGCTCGTCACCGGCTGGTTCGCGCGCCGCTTCGGCACGCCCACCGAGCCGCAGGCGCTGGGCTGGCCCGCGATCCACGCCGGCCGCGACGCGCTGCTCTCGGCGCCGACGGGCTCCGGGAAGACGCTCGCGGCGTTCCTCGCCTGCCTCGACCGCCTCGTGCGCCAGGGCCTCGCCGGCGCGCTCCCCGACGAGACCGAGGTCCTCTACGTCTCGCCCCTCAAGGCGCTCGGGAACGACATCGAGAAGAACCTCGCCGAGCCGCTCGCCGAGCTCACCGCGGCCGCCGCCGCGGAGGGCCTCGCCCTCCCCCCGATCCGCGTCGCCGTGCGGAGCGGCGACACGCCCGCGGCGCGGCGTCAGGCGATGCTGCGGAGGCCGCCGCACGTCCTCGTCACCACGCCCGAGTCGCTGTACCTCCTCCTCACGAGCGAGCGCGGCCGGGCCCTCCTCCGCACCGTCCGGACCGTCATCTGCGACGAGATCCACGCCGTCGCGCGCGACAAGCGCGGCGCGCACCTCGCGCTCTCCCTCGAGCGGCTCGACGCGCTCGCCGAGCGCCGGCCGCAGCGCATCGGCCTCTCCGCGACGCAGCACCCCATCGACGAGGTGGCGCGCTTCCTCGTCGGCGCCGGCCGCGTCGGGGCCGACGGGACACCCGACTGCGCCATCGTCGAGGTCGGGCGCCGCCGCGACCTCGACCTCGCGATCGAGATCCCGCGCGACGAGCTGTCGTCGGTGGCCTCGAACGAGCTGTGGGCCGAGACCTACGACCGCGTGGCGGAGCTCGTCCGCGCCCACCGCACCACGCTCGTGTTCGTGAACACGCGCCGCGTCGTCGAGCGCGCCTCGCACGCGCTCGCGGAGCGCCTCGGCGAGGGCCGCGTCGCCGCCCATCACGGCAGCCTCTCGCGCGCGCGCCGCCTCGACGCCGAGGAGCGCCTCAAGCGCGGCGACCTCGCCTGCGTCGTCGCGACCGCGTCGCTCGAGCTCGGCATCGACGTCGGCGCGGTGGACCTCGTCGTCCAGCTCGGCTCGCCCGGCGCGGTCTCGACCGGCGTGCAGCGCGTCGGCCGCGCCGGCCACTGGCGCGGCGCGACGCCGAAGGGCCGCCTCTTCCCGATGAGCCGCGACGAGCTCGTCGAGTGCGCGGCGTTCGTGCGCGCCGCGCGCGCGGGGCGCATCGAGGAGACGGTCGTCCGCCGCCACCCGCTCGACATCCTGGCGCAGCAGGTCGTCGCCGAGTGCGCGAGCGCGCCGCAGGAGGAGGAGGCGCTCTTCCTGCGCGTACGCGGCGCCTGGCCGTACAAGGACCTCCCCCGCGCCGACTTCGACGCGGTGGTGGCGATGCTCGCGGACGGCATCGCCACGCGGCGGGGCCGCGCCGGGGCGCTCCTCCACCGCGACGCAGTGCACGGGCGGCTGCGCGGGCGGCGCGGGGCGCGCATCGCGGCGCTCACCGGCGGCGGCGCCATCCCCGACACCGCGCAGTACCAGGTGGTGGCGGAGCCGGAGGGCCTCGTCGTCGGCTCGCTCGACGAGGACTTCGCGGTGGAGAGCCTCGCCGGCGACGTGTTCCTCCTCGGGAACACCTCCTGGCGCATCCGCCGCGTCGAGGCGGGCGTCGTGCGGGTCGAGGACGCGCACGGCGCCCCGCCGGGCGTGCCGTTCTGGGTGGCGGAGGCGCCGGGCCGCAGCGCGCGGCTCTCGCGCGAGGTCTCCGAGCTGCGGCGCGACGTGGAGACCCGGCTCGCGGATCGCGACGCGGCGGTGGCCTGGCTCGCGCGCGAGGGCGGGCTGCCCGAGGCCGGTGCGCGCCAGGCGGTGGACTACCTCGCCGCGAGCCGCGCGGTGCTCGGCGCGCTCCCCACGCAGGAGACGCTCGTCGCGGAGCGCTTCTTCGACGAGGCCGGCGGGATGCAGCTCGTCCTCCACGCGCCCTTCGGCGCCCGCACGAACCGCGCGCTCGGCCTCGCGCTGCGGAAGCGCTTCTGCCGCACCTTCGACTTCGAGCTGCAGGCCGCCGCCACGGACGAGGGCGTGCTGCTGTCGCTCGGCCCGCAGCACTCCTTCCCGCTCGAGTCGATCTTCGAGCTCGTGGACGCGAGGAGCGCCGAGGAGGTGCTCACCGCGGCGGCGCTGCAGGCGCCGATGTTCGGGGTGCGCTGGCGCTGGGACGCGACGCGCGCGCTCGCCATCCCGCGCATGCTGGGCGGGAAGCGGACGCCGCCGCCCATCGCGCGCATGCGGGCCAACGACCTCCTCGCCGCGGTGTTCCCGATGGCGGTGGCGTGCCAGGACAACGCCGACCAGCACGGAGGGCCACCCGAGCCGCCGGATCACCCGCTCGTGAAGGAGGCGCTCCGCGATTGCCTGCACGAGGCGATGGACCTCCCCGGGCTCACGGCGCTGCTCGAGCGCGTCGCGCGCGGCGAGGTGCGGCTCCTCGCGAAGGACACCGCCGAGCCCTCGCCCATGTCGCACGAGATCATCGGCGCCAGGCCCTGGGCCTACCTCGACGACGCGCCGCTCGAGGAGCGCCGCGCGCGCGCCGTGGTGCTGCGGCGCGCCCTGCCGGCGGCGGAGGCGAACGACCTCGGCGCGCTCGACCCGGCGGCGGTCGCGGAGGCGTCGGAGCTGGCCTGGCCCGACGTCCGCGACGCGGAGGAGCTGCACGACGCGCTGCTGGAGCTGGGCGTGCTGCCTGCGCGGTCCTCGAATCCGCGGTGGGAAGCGTACCTCGACGCGCTCGTCGCCGACGGCCGCGCGGCGCGCGCGCTCGACGACGGGCGCGAGCTGTGGGTCGCGGCGGAGCGCGTGGCCCTCGCGCGCGCGCTCCTCCCGGGCGCGCGCCTCGCGCCGGACCTGGCGCCGCTCTCCGGCGAGACCGCGCCGGACTCGATCGAGGATGCCGCGACGCGCGTCCTCCGCGGGTGGATGCCGCGGCTCGGGCCCACGACGGCGGCGCGGCTCGCCACCCGGCTCGGCATCGCGGAGTCGCTCGCGCGCGACGCGCTCCTCCGGCTCGAGCTCGAGGGCCTCGTGCTGCGCGGCCGCTTCCTCGCCGACGCGCCCTGGAGCGCCGAGGCGCCGCACTGGTGCGAGCGCGGCGTCCTCGCGCGCATCCACCGCCTCACGCTCGGGCGCCTGCGGCGCGAGATCGAGCCGGTGAGCACGGCCGACCTGCTGCGCTTCTTCACGCGCTGGCAGCACGCGCTCCCGGGCGCGCGGCTCCACGGCGCGCGCGGCCTCGCCGAGGTGGTCGGGCAGCTGCAGGGTTTTCACGCGGCGGCGGGCGCCTGGGAGCGCGAGCTCCTGCCGGCGCGCATCGCCGGCTACGATCCCGCCGCGCTCGACGCGCTGTGCCTCGGGGGCGAGGTGGCCTGGGGCCGGCTCGCGGTCGCGCCCGACGACGCGGAGGACGAGGCGCCGCGGCGCCGCGCGGCGCCGACGCGCAACGCCCCGGTGACGCTCGCGCTGCGCGCCGATCTCGCCTGGCTCGCGGCCTCCGGCAGCGCCGCCCACCCGGAGCGGAGCGCCGCCGGCGTGCCGGGCCCCGGGCGCCCGGGCGACGAGGGCACCCTCGCCGACCGCCTGCTCCTCGCGCTCTCGCGAGGCGGGGCCTCGTTCCTCGGCGACCTCGCCGCCGCGATCGGCTGCCCGGCGCGCGAGGCGGAGGGCGCGATGTGGGAGCTCGTCTCGGCGGGCGCCGCGACCTGCGACGGGTTCGCCGGCCTGCGCGCGCTCATCGACGCCGAACGGCCTCGCCACCCGCGCCGCACTGGCTTCGCCGGCGGCCGCTGGGCGCTCCTCTCGCGGCCGGAGATGGCGCGGACGGTGCTCGTCGAGCGCCAGGCCGAGCAGCTCCTCCGGCGCTGGGGCGTCGTGTTCCGCGACCTCCTCGCGCGCGAGCCGCTCGCGCCGCCCTGGCGCGACCTCGTGCAGGTGTACCGCCGGCGCGAGGCGCGCGGCGAGCTGCGCGGCGGCCGCTTCGTCGGCGGCTTCTCGGGCGAGCAGTTCGCGCTCCCTGGAGCGGTGGACGCCCTGCGCGCCGTGCGGCGGGCACCGCGCGAAGGACGCGAACGGGTCGAGCTGTGCGCGGCCGACCCGCTGAACCTCGTCGGCATCCTCACTCCGGGGCCGCGCGTACCGTGCGTCCTGGGGCAGCGCATCGCCCTCGACGACGGCGTCCCCGCTCCCGCCGCAGAGCGCGAGGCCGCCTCCTGAGGAGGGCTCGCCTGCCCGCGCCACCGGTTCGCGTTGCCGACCCGCAGTGGGGGTCTCGCACGGCGGCCGCGCGGAGGTGCGCTCCGACGCGGCCGCCGGCACGACGTTCACGGTGGTGCTGCCCGCCGCCGCGCGCGGCGGCCGCGGGCGGCGCGCGTTAGTTCGCGGCGGTCGTCTTCGCCTTCGACGCCTCGGCCTTCTTTGCGTCCGCCTTCTTGGCGTCGGACTTGGCGACCGCCCGCTTGTCGCTCGTCGCGCTGGCCGACGGCTTCGTCGTCGAGGCGTGGGTCTCCGCCTTGTCGCCGCAGGGCAGGGCCGGCGCGGCGACGGCGAGCAGCGCGAGCGCGGACAGGGCACGGATGACGTGCTTCATGGAGTTCTCTCCTTCGCGTGACGCGTCACGCAGGTTCGTGGGACGATCCGATCTGCGGACGCGCCGCGCCGCGCGCAACCGCCGCGCGGGCGGTCGAGCGCCATGGCACGCGCCGGGTGTGCGTGGTGGCCCACCGCTACGGCAGCTTCAACAGCGTGAAGGCGACCCAGCTCACGACCGCCCCGACGACGGACATCGAGAGGCCCCACACGAGCATGTCGCGGAAGAGCTTGTTCTTGTCCGTCTTCGGCCCGGCGTTCGCGATGAACACGGCGCCGGTCGTGGACAGCGGCGACAGGTCCACGACGAACCCGCAGACGATGATCGACGACACGAGCGGCAGGAGGTCGCCCGCGGCGGCGCCGAGCTGCTTGAGCAGCGTCGGAGCCATGGGCAGGAAGGCCGGCAGGATGACGCCGGTGGTGCTGGCGTAGGCCGAGACGAGGCCCGCCCAGAACCCGGCGACGAGGGTGACCGTCCCCGGCGTCGACATCTTCGCGATGAGCTTCGCGAAGAGCTCCATGCCGCCCACGTTGCTCATGAGGTTCACGAGCACGGTGACGCCCGTGACCATCAGGATCGTGTTCCAGGGCATGCCCTTGATGGCCTTGCCCTCGTCCACGCACTTGAAGAGCGCGAGCACGGCGCCGATGAGGAACGCGACGAACCCGATGTCGAAGCCGGAGAACTTGAGTTTGGCCGAGACGAGGGCGCCGACCGCGAGCGTCGCGATCCCGGCGAGCGTCGCGAGCTGCGGCCGGTCGAGCGGGGCGACCTCCATGCTCCGGTCCGCGCCCACCGCTGCGAGCGCGCCGCCCTCGCGCCACAGCCGCAGGCCGCCGAAGAGGAAGTAGGCGATGATCGTCACCACCACGTGGACGATGAACATGTTGAGCCACAGGACGCCGCCCACGCCGGTGAGCCCGTGCTTCGCGAGGATGCCCGCCGAGATGACGCCGGGGGGCGCGAGCGGCGACATCGCGCCGGCCTGCGCGCCGTTGCCGACCACGAGCGCCATGAGGAGCGGGTTGATGCCGACGCGGTCCGCGATGATCATCGCCGTCGGCGCCAGGATCGCCGAGGTCGTGATCTGGCCGGGCCCGAGCGCCGAGAGCCCGAACGCCACGAAGAAGAGCGCGATGGGGAGGAGCGCCGACCGGCCGCGGACGCTCGCGACCGCGTAGCGCGCGAGCTTGTCGAGCGTCCCGTTGGCCTGCGCGATCGAGAAGAGGTAGGTCGTCCCGCCGAGCAGGATGAGCAGGTTCGTGGGGAAGCCCTGCAGGATCGCGCTCACCTTGACGTTGCCCACCCAGCCGATGAGGAGCGCGAGGCCGATGGAGAGCGTCCCGATGTTGAGCGGGGTGAGGCAGCTGATGACGATCGCGACGAGCAGCGCGACGAGCGAGATGACGGGGACGCTCATGGCTTCTCCTTGACGTGGTGCGAGGGGGGCGAGGACGTCTTGGCGAGGTGGGCGAGGGCCGCCGCGACGCCGCCCGCGCGGTGCGGCACCGCGGCGAGGCGCAGCCCCATCTCCACGCCGGCGAGCGTGCCCGCGAGCGAGAGGTCGTTGAGGTCGCCGAGGTGGCCGATGCGGAAGACCTTGCCCTTCATGCGCGCGAGCCCGGTCCCGAGCGACATGTCGAAGCGCTCGAGCACGAGCTTCCGCAGCGCGTCGGCGTCGTGGCCCTCGGGCATGCGCAGCGCGGTCACCGAGCTCGAGCGCTCCTCGGGGTTCGCGCAGACGAGCTCGAGGCCCCAGCCGGCCGCGGCGCGGCGCGTCGCCTCGGCGTGGCGCGCGTGGCGCGCGAACACGTTCGGGAGCCCCTCCTCGCGCAGCATGCGGAGCGCCTCGCGCAGGCCATAGAGCAGGTTCGTCGAGGGCGTGTAGGGGAAGTAGCCGGTCGCGTTGTCGCGCAGCATGGGCGCGAAGTCGAAATACGAGCGCGGCAGCTTCGCCGCCTTCGCGGCGGCGAGCGCCTTCGGGCTCGCGGCGGCGAAGCCGAGGCCCGGCGGCAGCATGAGCCCCTTCTGCGAGCCGCTCACCGTCACGTCGGCGCCCCACGCGTCGTGCCGGTACTCGATGCAGCCGAGCGACGACACCGTGTCGACGAGGAGCAGCGCGGGGTGGCCGGCGCGGTCGATCGCGGCGCGCACGCGGTCGACGCGCGTCGTGACCCCGGTCGAGGTCTCGTTGTGCACGACCGCGACCGCCTTGATGGCGTGGCCGCGGTCGTCGCGGAGCTTCGCCTCGACCGCGTCCGGCGAGACGCCGCTGCGCCAGTCGCCCGGGACGAAGTCCACGTCGAGCCCGAAGCGCACCGCGACGTCGCGCCACAGCGTCGCGAAGTGGCCGATGTCGAACATGAGCACGCGGTCGCCAGGCGAGAGCGTGTTCACGAGCGCCGCCTCCCACATCCCCGTGCCCGACGACGGGAACACCATCGCCGGCCCCGCCGTCGCGAAGACCTCCTTCAGGCCGTCGAGCACCTCGCGCCCGAGCGCGCCGAAGTCGGGGCCGCGGTGGTCGATCGTCGCCTGCGCGATGGCCCGCAGGATGCGATCCGGGACGTTGCTCGGCCCGGGGATCTGGAGGAAGTGCCGCCCGCTCCGCATCGCCATGTCGTCGCTCCGTGAGAGGCCGCCGCTCAGCCGCGCGCCGGCGTGAACTTCTTCGCCACCACCCGCTGCCCCTCCGCCGAGAGCGCGAGGTCGAGGAGCGCCGCCGCGGAGGGCGACGCGTCGGCGCGCGCGACGAGGTACATCGGCCGGCCGAGGAGGTACGCGCCGGCGCGCACCGCGTCGGCCGTGGGGCGGACGCCGTCGATCGCGAGGGCGCGCACGCCGCGGACGGCCATCGCCATCGACGCGACCGTCAGGCCGCCCGGCTCGCGCGCGACGAGCGCGAGCCCGTCGGGCGCGTCCTCGACCTCGCGCCGCGGCCCGTACGCCGCGCCGCCGAGCGCGAGCCGCTGGAACTCGACGACCGTGCCGCGCCCGCCGGCCAGGACCTCGGTGACCGCGAGGAGCGGAAGGTCCGGTCCGCCGAGGTCGCGCCAGCTGCGCGCGGCGCCCGTGAACGCCGCGGCGAGCTGCGCGCGGGTGAGCCCCTCCACCGGGTTCGCGGCGTGGGCGAACACCCCGAGCGCGTCGTAGCCGACGAGCGCCCAGCGCAGCGGCTCCGCGCGCTCGGCGGCGCTGATCTCGCGCATCACGCCCGCCACGTCGGCCTCGCGCGCGCGCACCGCCTCGAGCCCGCGCTGCGTCCCGCGCTCGCCGACGCGCGCGACGCGGAAGCCCGCGGCCTCGTACAGCGGCAGGAGGTCGGGCAACAGATGCAGCCCGATCGTGGTGGCCCCGTCGTAGGTGACCGAACGGCTCTCGTCGATCGCGTGCGTCACGGCGCCCCCTCTGCGCGCGCGAGCGATCGCGCGTCGTGCTGCGAGGCTCGCCGGCGAGGACGGCACGGCGAGTGTGGATGCGTCCCGCGATACTAGCAGTGCAGCCGAACACCCTGACGAGTGCCCACGAAGGAGGTATTGCCCAAGGTGAAAGGGCCTGTCAGTCTTGTCACTATCGGTCGAACGGGTGACGTGGGTTCAGCGGCCTGCTCCTGAGGGGGAGCGCGCGCACGTTTGCGCGCGGCATGGGTCGCAGGAGCGGATCATGACGCACGCGGACCGTTTCTCAGCGGAGGCGCCCGCCGGGTTCGAGGGCGACGTCGCCGGGCTCGAGCTGCCGGCGCTCATCCAGCTCAACGTCTCGAACCGCTTCTCCGGATGCCTGCGGGTGAGCCGCGATGGCAACTCGGGCCTGATCTTCTTCCGCGACGGCGACATCGTGCACGCGGAGCTGGGAGCGCGGGCGGGCGAGGAGGCCTTCTGCGAGATGCTCTCGTGGCCCCGGGGACGCTTCAGCGTCGAGCCGAACGTCGTCACCGCCCGGCGCACGATCTACAAGACGGCCGAGCACCTCCTCCTCGACGCCCACCGCCTGTACGACGAGCGCCGCCGCGCCGCTGCTGCGCCGACGCCCGCGCCCGCGACGACGCCGACCCCCACGCCGGCGCTGACGCCACCACCTTCGCCCACCGCGCCGCCGGCGCGGCTCGACGCGGTGCGCTCGGTCCCGGGCGTCGCGGACGCGGTGCTGCTCACGAAGGACGGCGCGCAGGTCGGGGGCGAGGGTTACCGCGCCGAGGTGCTCGCCGGCCAGACGAGCTACGTCATCGCGTTCGCCGCCGAGCTGGCCGGGCTCCTCGGCGCGGGCGACGTGCGCAGCGCGTCCGTCGAGGGACCGCGCCAGGGCGTGCTCGTGCTCGCGGCGAAGACCCACCACCTCGGCGTCCTCCTCGACGCCGGCGCCGACGTGGGCGCCGCCGACGCTGCGATCCGCGCGGCGCTCGCGCCGAAGCGCTGAGTCGAGGAGACTTCCCATGCACGCCATGCTCGCGCAGCTCAACCAGGCGGTGCCCGGGGTCCTGGGCAGCCTCGTCTGCGACGGCGATGGGCGCCTGCTCGCCCACGCGTTCCCGAAGGCCTTCGACGTCGCGCGGGTCGAGGGCGCGGCCGCCCTGCTCGCGGAGCGCTCGGCGGCGCTCGACGGTGCGCTCGGCGGGGTGGCGACGCTCGACCTGCGCTGCGCGAGCGCGCGCATCGTGGTGAAGGCGAGCGAGCGCGCGCGGCTCCTGTTCCTGTGCGCGCCGAACGTGAACGTCCCGCTCCTGTCGCTCTCGGCCGCGGGCGCCCTGCGCAAGCTGTCGCAGCTCACGGCCGCGAACGCGCCCGCGGCGGCCGCGGCCCCCGCCACCGCCTCGCCCGCGCCCCGTCCGCCGCCGCCTCCCGCGCCGCCTGCGCCGGCGACGGGCGAGCTCTTCCGGACGGTCGAGCGCATCGACGCGCTCCTCGCGCGGCACGGCGCCGACCGCTTCAAGCTGCGCGGACAGATCGCCATGAAGGCCGGCTTCGCGCTCGACCTCGCCGACCCCGACGCGCCCGACGACCCGGAGCAGCTGAAGCGGCTCCACGCCGCCGCGGCCGCCGTGCTCGGCGCGCGCCTCTAGTTTCCGCCGAACCGCCCAAGGGAGGGCCGCCGTGCGCACCATCTCGATCCGCGCCAAGCTCGTGTCCGCCATCGTGCTCACCCTCCTCGCGTGCGGCGCCGCGAGCGCGCTGCTCGTCCGCGCGCTCTACGCGCGGAGCGCGGAGGCGGCCTCGGCCGAGGCGCTGCGGGGCGCGGCCCTCGCCTACGAGGACCTCGAGCGGAACGACATCGAGAAGCTCTCGACGGCCCTCGACGTCCTCGTGGCGAACCCGGCGCTCCGCGACGCGTTCGCGGCGAAGGACCGCGAGCGGCTCCAGGCCGTCGCCCAGCCCATCCACGCAGCGCTCAAGGCGGAGCACCGCATCAACCACTGGAACTTCGTCGAGCCCGAGAGCCGGCGGATGTTCCTGCGCGTGCACCTGCCGGCGAAGTTCGGCGACGTCATCGACCGCCAGGGCCTGCTGCGCGCGATGGCGAAACAGGAGACCGCGGCGGGGAAGGAGCTCGGCAAGAGCGAGTTCGCGCTGCGCGTGGGGCGCCCATTCCTCGCCGACGGAAAGGTCATCGGCTACATCGAGCTCGGCGAGGGCATCGGGCACTTCCTCGGAAAGATGAAGGCGCAGACCGGCAACGACTTCGCGATGTTCATCCAGAAGCGCCACCTCGACGAGGGCGAGTGGGCGCGCACCCGCGGCGCGGCGCGCAACGACTGGAGCGCCTTCCCCGACGCGGTGGTGGTGAACAGCACCGCCGACGACGCCCTGGTCGACGCGGCGGCGGTCGCGGCGGGCGGCGCGGCGACGCAGGTGCTCGACGAGGTGACGCGCGAGGGCGCGTCGTTCGTGCGCGGCGTCTTCCCGGTGCGCGACGCCTCGGGGTCGGTGGTGGGCGGGGTCGTCGTCCGCCACGACGTGACGGCGTTGCGGGCCGGGATGGAGCGCGACCTCGTCCGCGCGCTCGTCGTCCTCTTCGCGCTCGCCCTGCTCGCCTGCGGGCTCGTCTTCGTCCTCGTCGACCGGCTCATCTTCCGCCGCCTCGCGCGCATGATGGCGACGATGCAGGATCTCTCCACCCGCGTCGCCGGCGGCGACTACGGCGTGGGCGAGGCCGTGCATCCCGAGCACGACGACGAGATCGGCCGCTTCGAGGCCTTCTTCGGCGAGTTCCTGACGCTCGTCGGCAACACGCTGCGCACGCTCTCGGAGCGCGCGCGGCGCGCGCGGTCGGGGTGAAGCGGGGCGGGTCCGATTCACGCATCGTGACGACAGCGCAGCGCGCGCGCTTCGCGATTGACGCGGCGTTCCGAGATCGCGTATCACCTGCACTGAGACGACGTCTCGATTCGCAACGCAGTCGCACGAGGCCCGAGGTCGACGAACCCAGCGCCCTTTGACGCGAGCACGCTCGCGAGAGGAAGCGCCATGGTTCACGCCTCTGGATCCGTCGCCGCAGCCGCCGTCGCCCCCCACGCACCGCCTCACGAGGACCCGATGCATCGCTCCGTCGCCCCCGCCCCTCGCCGGCCGGTGCTCCTGCGCGCTGTCACCGCGCTCGCCATCGCCGCCGTCGCAGCGTTCGCCCCGGGGGCGTCCGCCGAGGAGAAGCCGCCCGCCGAGTCGAGCTACGCGCCGCCCGCAGGCGAGAATCGCGTCGCCCTCACCGGCTACGGCGAGATCAACTTCAACCGCCCCACCACGAACGGCGCCGAGGCGGTGATGGACCTGCGCCGCTTCGTCTTCGGGCTCCTCTACCGCTTCGACGCGAAGACGAAGTTCGTGAGCGAGGTCGAGGTCGAGCACGCCGTCTCCTCCGCCGAGGACCCTGGCGAGGTCGAGATCGAGCAGGCGTTCATCGAGTACCAGTTCTCCGAGGCGTTCAGCGGGCGCGCCGGGCTCATGCTCATGCCGGTCGGCCTCCTCAACGAGAACCACGAGCCCACGGCCTACTACGGCGTGGAGCGGAACTTCGTCGAGACCGCGATCATCCCCAGCACCTGGCGCGAGGGCGGGCTGCAGGGCGTCGCGGCGTTCGGCGGCCTCACGCTGCAGGCGGGGCTCGCGACGAGCTTCAACCTCAACAACTGGACGTTCGCCGAGGGCGGCGAGGGCCGCGAGTCGCCGCTCGGCTCGATCCACCAGGAGCTGGCCGTCGCGCGCGCCCACGACTTCGCCGGGTTCGGCGCCGTGAACTACCGCGGCATCCCCGGCCTCCTCGTCGGCGCCTCCGGGTTCGCGGGCCGCGCGAGCCAGGGCCAGCCCGGGACGCCCACCGCGACGGTGTCGATCTGGGACGTCCACGCGCGGTGGACGCCGTGGCGCTTCGATCTCTCGGCGCTGTACACGCGCGGGGACATCTCCAACACCGCGGCGCTCAACGCGGCCCCCGCCGCCGCGGGCGAGCCGAACCTCATCCCCGAGAGCTTCGATGGCTGGTATGCGCAGGGCGCGGTCAGGGCCTGGTCGAGCGGCGACATGGCGCTCGCGCCGTTCGTCCGCTACGAACGGTTCAACACCGGCAGGAGCTTCGCCGACCTGGGCCCGGGCGTCACGCCGGCCGCCCTCGCCGACGAGGCCGTCGTGACCGGAGGCGTGAACTTCTACGTGACCTCGGGCGTCGTGCTGAAGGCCGACATCCAGCGCTTCAAGGAAGCCACCGAGCGCAACCGCGTCGACCTGGGGCTGGGCTGGAGCTTTTGATGGCCTTGCGCCGAGGGCGCTCTTCCATCGCTTGGATCCTCGCGGCGCCGGCCGCGGCGCTCACCGCGCCCGCGCCGGTGTTCGCGGTGGACTACCTCACCGCGGACCAGGCGCAGGCCTCCCTCTTCCCCGAGGCCGAGCGCTTCGAGGCGAAGGACGTCGCGCTGCGGCCCGACGAGCGGCGGGAGCTCGAGAAGCGCCTCGGGCTTCCGGTGAAGGAGCGCTGGCAGGCGCGGGTCGCGCGGCGCGGAGGGCAGGTCGCCGGCGCCGTCTTCGTGGACGACGTGATCGGCAAGTTCGAGCGCATCACCTTCGCCGTGGGCCTCGCGCCGGACGGCACGGTGCGCCAGATCGAGATCCTCTCGTACCGCGAGAGCCACGGCGGCGAGGTGCGGCTCCCGGCCTGGCGGAACCAGTTCGCGGGCAAGGGCCCGTCGTCCGCGCTGCGCGTCGGCGAGGACGTCTCGAACATCAGCGGCGCGACGCTCTCGTGCAAGCACGTCACCGACGGCGTCCGGCGCATCGTGGCGGTGGCGGACGCGCTGCGCCGGCGCGGAGCGCTCGAGTGACCGCGTCGCGCGTGGCGCGCCGCGCGCGGCCGGCGCTCGGGACGCTCGTCGAGCTCGGCGCCGTCGCGCCCGCGGACCTCGACGGCGACGCGCTCCAGCGCTGGGCCGACGCGGCGTTCGCCGCGGCCTGGCGCACGCTCGACGAGGTGGAGCGCGCGCTGTCGGCGTTCGTGCCGGCGAGCGACGTGGCGCGCTTCAACGCCGCGCCCGCCGGGGCCGAGCTGGCCGTCGGCGCGCACGCCGCGGCGGTGCTCCGCGCCGCCGCCGCGCTCGCGCGCGAGAGCGGCGGGCTCCTCGACGTGACGCTCGGGACGGGCGCGGGGGCATGGACTATCACTGCACGTGAATGCGGCGCGCTGCTCGCAAAGCGCTCGCGCGACGTGCGCCTCGACCTCGGCGGGATCGGCAAGGGCTACGCCGTCGACCGCGCGTTCCACGCGCTGCGGCGCGCGGTCGGCCCGGGACGAGGGCTGTGGGTGAACGCCGGCGGCGACCTGCGCGCGAGCGGCGTGGAGGTCCCGGTGAGCCTCCGCGACGAGGAGCGTGGCGGGGCGCGGCCGTTCCTGCGGCTGCGCGACGGCGCGCTCGCGACGAGCGACTTCTCCGCGGCGGCGCGGGCGCGCCTGTCCGGCGCCGGTCCGGGCTCGGGGCGACGCGTGACCGTCGTGTCGCCGCGCTGCGTGTGGAGCGACGCGCTCACGAAGGTGGTGGCGATCTCCGGCCGCGCCGACCACCCCCTCGTCGCCCGGCATCGCGCCGTGGCGTGGCTCCACGGGTGATGGCGGTGCTCGATTCCGTTGACGTTCGCGATGGGGGGTCTCGGGGGGAGAGTCTCTCCCCCCGGACTGAGGCGCCGAAGGCGCCGGATCCACTCATGGCGGCGGGATCGACGCTACAGGATCGACGCGACGGGTCGCCGCCATGAGGATGCCGCTCGCCCAGCTCGAGGCCTCGAACGCGCTGCCGCCCTGGCAGCGCCGGACGATCGTCGCGACGGCGCTGTGCCTGCTCGTCTCCGGCGTCGCCTGGCTCCCCCTTCACTACCTGTGGGGCGCCGGCTCGGGCGGCCTGCCGCATCCGCTCGAGGTCTGGCTCATGCGCTGGCACGGGCTGTCGGCCGTGCTCGGCTTCTTCGCGGGCGGGCTCGTCTCCGCGGCCCACGTCGCCCGCGGCTGGCGGCTCGCGTGGCGCCGCCCCACCGGCGTCTCGCTCTGCGTCCTCGCCGCGCTCCTCGCGCTCTCCGGCTACGCGCTCTGGTACCTCTTCCCCGAGTCCTGGCACGCGCCCGCCGGCTGGGTCCACGCCGCGCTCGGCGTCGGCGCCTTCGCGGTGGGCGCTGCGCACGTGCGGCGGCGGGCGGTCCCGGGGGCGTGAGCGGGCTCGTCCAGGTGAAGCGGTGCGGTCACGCGGCGGCGCCACCGCTCACGCTGCGCCCTCCGCCGCTCGCACCGGCCCCGCCTCGATCGGCCGGTAGCGCCGCGCGACGAACGTGAAGCCCACCGCGCCGACGAGCATGAGCGCCGCGAAGAACCAGAAGTAGGCGGGCCCCTGGAACCGGTTCAGCGCGGAGATCGTCGCCGTGAGGAGGTTCCCGAGCGCGACGGTGAGATACCAGATGCTCATGATGGTGCTCTTCATCGCGCGCGGCGCCTGCGTGTAGCTGAACTCGAGCCCCGTCACCGACACCAGCACCTCGCTCGCGGTGAGGAGCAGGTACTGCGGGATCTGCCAGAGCGCGCTCGGGCGGCCCCCGCCGGCGAGGGCCGCCTCGACGAGCGCGGCGGCGGCGAAGGAGAGCACGGTGAGGAACATGCCCGCCGTCATCTTCCCGAGCGGCGTCACGCGCACGCCGGCGCGCTCGAGCGCCGGGAAGACGACGCGCGCGAAGAGCGGGATGAGCGCGAGGACCATGACCGGGTTCAGCGCCGCGAGCTGCGACGCCTGCAGCCGGTGCCCCGAGACGTCGAGGTCCATGCGCCCGGCCTGCAGCACCCACGACGAGCTGTGCTGATCGAAGAGCGCCCAGAACGCCGTCACCGCGGCGAAGACGCCCATGATGCTGAACACCGCCTTCGCGCCGTCGACCGCCTCCGCCGGGTGCGCGGCGCGGGCGCGGTCGAGCCAGTGGAGCTCGCGCCCTTCGACTCCGCCCCGCTGCGCGGGGCTACGCTCAGGGTGAACGGAGGTCCGCGGCGCGCGCAGCGCCGCCGCCACGACCTTCGTGAAGGCGTGGGGGTTCGGCCCGGTCGCGGGGACGGTCACGTAGCGGCGCCGGCCGGCGACGAAGATGGCGAGCGCGACCGCCATGAGCACCGCCGGGACCGCGAACGCGACGCGCGGGCCGAAGCGCGCGAGCAGCACCGGGATGAGCAGGGTCGAGGTGACGGAGCCCAGGTTCACCATCCAGTAGAAGAGCCCGTACACGCGCGAGAGCAGCGTCTTCTGCTCCGGCCGGAACTGGTCGCCGACGAAGGCGGAGACGCAGGGCTTGATGCCGCCCGAGCCCGCCGCGATGAGCGCGAGGCCGGCGAAGAGGCCCCAGCGCGACTCGAACCCGGACATGACGAGGTGCCCGAGCACGTACCCGAAGGAGAGCCAGAGGATGACGCGGTAGCGCCCGAGGAGCCGGTCGGCGAGCCAGCCGCCCACGAGCGGCGTGAGGTAGCAGGCCATCACGAACAGGTGGAAGTTCGCCTCCGCCTCGTGCTCGGGCAGGAGGAGGTAGCGCGCCATGTAGATGGTGAGGATGGAGCGCATCCCGTAGAACGAGAAGCGCTCCGCGCCCTCGCTGCCGACGATGAAGCGCACCTGCGGCGGGTACCTGTCGTGGTCGGGCTTCATGCGGTCTCCGCCTGGACGTCGTCGAGGTCACCCACGTACTCGGCCGGGCGGTAGCGGCGCGCCACGAACGTGAAGAGCACCGCCGCCGAGAGCATGAGCGCCGCGAAGAAGAAGAAGTACGGCGCGCCGCGGAACCGGTTCACCGCCGCGATCGACGCGGTGAGGAGCGACCCGGCGGCGATGGTGAGGTACCAGAGGCTCATGATCGCGCTCTTCATCGAGCGCGGCGCCTGCGTGTACGCGAACTCGAGCGCCGTCACCGAGACGAGCACCTCGCCGATGGAGAGGAAGAGGTACTGCAGCACCTGCCAGGCGACGTTGGGGCGGCCCCCCGCGTCGATCGCGACCTGGATCGCCCCCGCCGACACGAACGACAGGACCGTGACGTACATGCCGACCGTCATCTTGCCGAGCGCGGTGACGCGCACGCCGCGCCGCTCCAGCGCCGGGTAGAGCACGCCCGCGAAGAGCGGGATGAGCGCGAGCACGAAGAGGGCGTTGAGGGTCGAGATCTGCGACGAGAGCACGGTCAGCCCGAGCACCTCGCGGTCCATCTTCTCCGCCTGCAGCACCCACGACGAGCCGTACTGGAAGAAGAGCGCCCAGAACGCGGCGATGGGCGCGAACACCGCGACGATGCGGAAGACCGCCTTCACGCCCTCGACCGCGTCGTTCGGGAAGCGCCCCTTCGCGACGTCGAGCCAGCCTTCGCCCGGGCGGCCGGTGCCGAGGCGCGACACGGCGTGCGACACCACGCGGAAGAAGCCGTGCGGGTTCGGGCCCGTCGGCGGCAGCGAGACGTAGCGCCGCCGCCCCGCCCAGAACAGCACCAGCGCCAGCGCCATGAGCACGCCCGGGACGGCGAACGCGACGCGCGGCCCGGAGCGATCGAGGAGCACCGGGATGAGGAGCGTGGACGCCGTCGAGCCGAGGTTGATCATCCAGTAGTAGAGGTCGTAGACGCGCTCCAGGAGGTGCCGCTGCTCCTTCCCGAACTGGTCGCCGACGTAGGCCGCGGCGCAGGGCTTGATGCCGCCCGCGCCGAGGGCGATGAGCGCGAGGCCGGCGTAGAGCCCCTCGCGGCTCTCGAACCCGGCGATGACCGCGTGGCCGAAGACGTAGCCGAGCGAGAGCCAGAGGATGACGCGGAAGCGTCCGAGGAAGCGGTCCGCGAGCCAGGCGCCGGCGAGCGGGGTCACGTAGGCGGCGAAGACGAAGAGGTGGTACTTCGACTCGGCGTCGCTCTCGGACAGGAAGAGCCGCTGCACCATGTAGATGGTGAGCACCGACGTCATCCCGTAGTACGAGAAGCGCTCGCACCCCTCGTTCCACGCGAGGTACTTGATCTGGGGCGGGAAGCGGTCCCTCGGGTCCCTGGGCATCGCGGCGACTCTGCCATCAAAATGGCAAGGCGGGCAGCGCCGCGCCCTGCTATCTCCGACCGCCATGCCGGTGCGACGCGTGTCCGTTGAAGAGGCGAAGAAGCTCATCGACGGCGGCGGCGTGGACCTCGTCGACGTCCGCGAGCTGGCCGAGTTCAAGTCGGGCCACCTGCCGGGCGCGCGCCACGTCCCGCTGGGCGAGCTGCAGCGCGACCCCGTCCGCGCCCTCCCGAAGGACGACGTGGTGTTCGTGTGCGGCCACGGCGTGCGGAGCCTCACCGCGGGTCAGCTCGCCCTCGCCGTGGGCAAGGCGCGCGTCTACAGCATCGACGGCGGCACCGCCGGCTGGATCGCCGCCGGCCTGCCGGTGAACCGCGACTCCCCCGCCTACTAGCCTCGCAGCGCCGCGACCGCGAGGCAGGCGAAGCCGGCGAGGAAGGCGACGCCGCCGAAGGGCGTCACCGCCCCGAGCGCGCGGACCCCCGAGAGCGTGAGCGCGTAGAGGCTCCCCGAGAACAGGACCGTCCCGGCGACGAACAGCCACCCCGCGGCCGATGCCGCGCCGCCGGGCCAGCGCGACGAGACCCAGGCCGCCGCGACGAGCCCGAACGCGCCGTACATCTCGTAGCGCGCGCCGGTCTCGAACGTGACGAGCAGCTCCGGCGGGAGCCGGGCCTTGAGCGCGTGCGCGCCGAACGCGCCCGCGGCGACGGAGATGAAGGCGGAGGCCGCGCCGAGCGCGAGGAACAGGCGGTCCATGCGGGCGAGGACCTTAACCCGCGCGAGCGGCGCGGGCCGGACGATCGGGCCTTACGCCTCCCCCATGGACTGGACCGCGAAGAGGTGCGCTCCCTGCGAGCGCGGCACCCCCAGGATCGAGCGCGCGCGCGCCGACGAGCTCGTCCGCACGCTCGACGGCTGGAGCACCGACGGCGCGGCGCTGCAGCGTCACTTCAAGTTCAAGGACTTCGCCCAGGCGATGCGCTTCGTGAACGCGATGGCTGCGCTCGCCGAGGCGGAAGGCCACCACCCGGACTTCACCGTGCACGGCTGGAACCAGGTGGACGTGACGCTCGCCACGCACGCCATCGGCGGGCTCTCCGAGAACGACTTCATCCTGGCGGGCAAGATCGACGCGCTCCCGCGCGAACCCTGATGGCGTGCTCCCTTGCGACGCTCGCGATGGGGGGTCCGCCGCCATGAATACCCGTCGGCCTCCTCCGTCTCTCCTCGCGGAAGGGATGTCACACCGGAGGAAGCCATGAACCGCATCGCCCGCAACGCCCTCACCCTCGCCGCCGCCGCAGCCGTCACCCTCGCCGCCACGCCCGCCCGCGCCGATCACGAGGAGCACGAGCGCGGCCGGGACTGCGACCGCCACGCGACGCCCGCGGTCGCCTACGCGCCCGCCCCTGCGCCCGCGCCGGTGTACGTCCCGGTGCACGCTCCCGCGCCGGTGGTGGTGTACGCCCCGGCGCCCGCGCCGGCGCCCGACCACCGCCGCGCCGGGTGGGAGGCGCACCGCCGGATGGACGAGCTTCGCGCGGAGTACCGCGAGCTCGACGCGGCCCGCGGCCGGTTCTACGCGACGTGGCACGGCAACGCCTGGCGCCGCGACCGTTTCGAGGCCTGGTACGCGTCGCGCCACGCCGAGCTCGACCGCCGCTCCGCCGAGCTGGAGCGCTGGCGCGACCACGAGCGCGGCGAGCGCTGGGCTTACGGCCGCTGAACGAAAGGTTCACGTGACGTGAACGTGAGGGCCGCCCACCGGGCGGCCCTCAGCGTTGGAGCATCAGTGGACGCGCGCCGCGTGCTCGCCGTGCGCCGAGCCCTCGGTCATCGCGGGGAGCAGCTGGACGAAGACGAGGACCCCCACCGGCGACCGCCCACCGTAGAACGGCGCGAGCGCCCCCGGCGCGTCGTGGATCGCGAACCGCGCGCCGACCCCGGGCATGAGCCCGGCGAGCGGCCCGAACGAGTGGACGAAGCCGAGCGCGAGCGCCACGACGCCGAAGCGCTCCTCCGGGTCGCGCCCGGCCGCGCCGAGGTCGCGGGCGCTCTTCTCCACCCACTCGAGGCGCGCGAAGAAGGCGTCGTGCCCGTCGCGGTCCCAGGTGCCCTCCGCGAGCAGCGCGTCGTCGGCCTGGCCCCCCTCGAGGTTTCGCCCCCAGGCGGCGAGGAAGGCGGCGTTGCCGGCGCGCCCGATGCGCTCGTCCCACAGCGCCGAGGCGGTGACGCGGTGCAGGGTCTCCGCGGGGAAGAGCGCCTCCGGGCTCGCGAGGCGCCCGTACGACGCCTGCACCGCGAGCGCCGGGACAGGCGCGAACGTCGCGCGCGCCGCCCACGAGTCGAGGTGCGGCGTCTCGAGGTCCTTCCGCCGCTCGTCCGGCTCGCGCCCGTTGAACCACGATCCCTCGAGCTTCACGTCGCGCAGCGCCAGCGCCGCCGTGAGCACGCCCGCCGAGATGTGCGTCGAATCGAGCCAGTGGTGCGACAGCGGCGCCACCGGGTCGTGCAGCGCCGACGCGCGGTGCGGGAACGCGACGGGCCCGAGCGCCGGCTCTCCCACGAGCGCGGCGTACAGCTCGACGGCCGCGGCACGCCCGAGCGGCGCGCGCCCGATCGCGGCGAGCTCCATCCACAGGTCGTGCGGGTGCTGGCGGTCGTGGAGCGGCGCCCCGCCGGCCGACTCGCCGGTCTGGAGCAGCTCCGGGTACCCGGCGCTCTTCATCGTGAACGGGTCGAGCGACGCCATGGCGCGGAGCGCGAGGGCGCCCGCGCCGACCGGGAGGCGCGCCATGGCCATGAGCCAGCTCTCCGCGAACGCCTCGCTCGCGCCGCGCGGACCGCCCTGGTCGGTGTAGGCGAGGAAGAGGTTGCCGTGGAGCATGAGCGCCACGTCACCGAGCGTGAAGTGCGCCGCGCGGTGCGGCGCCTCGAGCGGCTGCCACGCCGTCCCGGAGGCCTCGCGCGCCTCGTCGCGTCCGAGCGCGTCGTCGGGCGCCGGCGGCGGCCTCGGCCACACCGGTGGCGGGAGCGGCGGCCCGCGCGGCGGCGGCGGCAGGTCGTCGCCCTCGTCGCCCCCGGGCTCGCTGCCGCCCGCGCCACCGTGCTCGTGCCCCTGCGCCGTCGCCGCGTCGGCCGCGAGGAGCGCCGCGCAGGCGAGAACGAGGCGCCTCAACGCCGCGCCCCGGCCGGCGGCTGCGTCACCCCGGCGAGCTTCGCGACGCGCCCGGGCAGGATGACGACGTACGGCTCGCCCCCCGGTCCCTCGCGCAGGCTCACCGGCGCGCCATCCAGGACGCGCGCGATCTCCCGCCGCGTCCCCGGCACGATGGCCGAGCGCGCCTCGTCCACCGCGACGCTGAAGATGCGGCCGTTCACGTTGTCGGCGAACACGTAGCGGCCGCGCTCCGCGGCGGGCCAGGAGGGCGCGTCCACGATGAGGCCGCCGGTGATCGACTCGCAGTCGCCGTCGATGCCGTCCGCGGCGTCGCCGTGGCGGCAGTGGTAGAGCGGATCGACGCAGGGTCCGCTCAGGGGGAGGACCTCGGCGCATTTCGAGGTGGGCCAGCCGTGCGGCCCCTCGCGCCAGGGCCACCCGTGGTGCTTTCCCGCCCGGGCGATGTCGATCTCCTCGTACGTCACCTCGCCCACGTCGCCCACCCAGAGGTTGCCGGTGCGCGGGTCGAACCAGAAGCGCCACGGGTTGCGGAACCCCCACGCCCAGAGCTCCTTGCGCGGCGGCGCGCGGACGCTCGCCGACAGCGCGCCGCCGGGGGCGCCACCGCACGCCGTGGCGAGGTCCAGGGCGGCGAGCGGGTTGTCGGCCGGTGGCGACCCGTCGAGCTCGACGCGCAGGATCTTCCCGTTCGCGTTGGAGAGGCACGACGCGAAGTGGTTCGTGGGCTCGCGCGGCGGCTCGGGCGCCGTGCCCGGGTTGAACCCGCTGTCGCCCACGCCGATGTAGAGCTTCCCGTCGGGCCCGATGGCGAGCGCGCCGCCATCGTGATTCGCCGGGCCGTGAAGCCCGCGGACGAGGATCTTCTGCGTCCCGGGATCGGGATCGATCGTCCCGTCGGCACGCAGCTCGACCGAGAGCACGCGGTTCCGGTCGTCGTCGTCCGCCTGCCCTGCCGAGAGGTAGAGGAAGACGCGCCGCGTGCTCGCGAACGCGGGATCCACGGCCACCCCGAGCAGGCCCTTCTCGCTCTCGTCGTCGACGTCGAACGTGCCGGCGAGCGTCGCCACGCCTCCTGGGCTCGCGACCTTGAAGGCGCCGCCCTTCTCGGTGACGAGCATCCGTCCGTCGGGCAGGAAGGCGACGTCCGTCGCCGCGCCGAGGCCCGTCACGACGTCCTGGAGCGCGAGCCCGGTCGCGGGCGCGGCGCCAGCGTCGGGGCCGCCGGGAGCGCCGGCATCGGGAGCGCCGCCGCCGGACCCGGAGCAGGCTGCGAGCGCCGCGGCGAGCGCGAGCGCGAGGCGGTGTGGCTCGTGCATGATCGCGGGATAGGCACGCGCGGCGAGCCGCTCAAGCTCGCCTCGGGTGGCCTCGTTGGGGAGAGGCGCGGCTGCACCTCACGGCGCCGCGCGTTACATCGACCGTACGTGACGCGCGCCGCCCCCTTCGCGATCTTCTTCGTCGTCGCCGCCACGGTGTTCGGGGGGATGCACTACTACCTCTGGGCGCGGCTCGCGCGCGACACCGGCCTGCCGGACGGCTGGCGGCGCGCCGCGGCGGTGCTCCTCGCGCTCGCGGCCATCGCCGTGCCGCTCGGGATGGTCATCGCTCGAGCGCTCTCCTTCCGCGCGACGCGCGGCCTCGTCGCCGCCCTCTTCACGTGGATGGGCGCCGCCTTCCTGCTGTTCGCGGCGCTCCTCGTGACCGACGTCGCGCGGCTCGCGTTCGCCGCCGTGCGCGCGCTGGCCGCCCTGGCCGCCCTGGGAGGCCGCGCGGCGGCTCCGCCCGACCTCGCCCGCCGCGCGTTCGCGGCGCGCGCCCTCGCCGGCAGCGCCGTGGTGCTCGCCGGCGCCGCGACGGCGCGCGCGGTGGTGGTCGCGACGGGCGAGCCTCGGGTCACCGAGGTCCCGGTCCGGCTCGCGCGGCTCCCGCCCGCCCTCTCCGGCCTCACCATCGCGCAGATCAGCGATCTGCACGTCGGGCCCACCATCCGCGAGAAGCACGTCCGCCGCGTCGTGGACCTGACGAACGACCTCCGGCCCGACGCCATCGTCATCACCGGCGACCTCGTCGACGGCTCGGTGGCGGAGCTGCGGCACGCGACCGAGCACCTCGCGCGGCTGCGCGCCCGCCACGGCGTCTTCTTCGTGACGGGGAACCACGACTACTACTCCGGCGCCCACGCCTGGGTGGAGGAGCTCGCGCGCTACGGCGTGCGGCCGCTCCGCGGCGCGCGCGCGACGATCGGCGACCGCGGCTCCGGCGGCGCGTCGCTCGACCTCGCCGGCGTCGACGACTGGAGCGTGTCGCACGCGAGCGGCGGACGCTGGCCCGCGCTCGACGCCGCCCTCGCGGGGCGCGATCCGGATCGCTCGCTCGTGCTGCTCGCGCACCAGCCGCGCGGCGTCGCCGAGGCGGTGCGCGCCGGGGTCGAGCTGCAGCTCAGCGGCCATACCCACGGCGGGCAGATCTTCCCCTGGACGCTCGTCGTCGGCGCGGTCTACCCGTACTGCAAGGGGCTCTACCACCACCGCGAGGACGGCGCGGAGGGGCAGATCTACGTCTCGTGCGGCACCGGCTACTGGGGGCCGCCGATGCGCCTCGGCGCGCCGGCCGAGGTGGCGAAGATCGTGCTGATCTGATCCCGCCGAACTCCGTTCACCCTGAGCCCTTCGACTGCGGCCGCGTCGCGGCCTCCGCTCAGGACAGGCTCCGCGCGAGGCGCGGAGTCGAAGGGCGCGTCACAGCGCCCGCATCACCGCCGCCGCCGTCAGGCGTGCGGGTCCACGAGCGCGAGCGCGATCTCGGGGAGCCGTGCGCAGGCGGCGCCGCGCGCGAAGAAGCCGCGCGGGCTGCGCTCGCACAGCTCCGAGAACGGGTTCTCCTCCGGGTTCACGTCCACCATCGCGATGCCGCGGCGCCAGGCGATCTCGCCGATCTGCATGGGCAGGCTCGTCGCGCCGCTCGTGCCGACGACGAGGAGCAGGTCGGCCCGCGAGGCGGCGCGCAGCGCCGTGTCCATGCGGTAGTTCTCCTCGTCGTAGTACTCGTCGAACCAGAGCACGTGCGGGCGGAGCCACGCGCCGCAGCGCCGGCAGGTGAGCTTCGCGCGCTCGTCGGACGCGATCGGCGCCTCGGCGTCGCGCCGCCCGAGGTCGGGCAGCGGCAGCTTCCCGGGCGAGCACGCGTCGGCGCAGCGCACGAACGCGGCGTCGCCGTGGATCGAGCTCGTGCGCTCCGGCGCGGAGCCGGCGCGCAGGTGGAGGCCGTCGATGTTCTGCGTCACGAGGTGGAACCGCTCGCCGAGCGCGCGGTCGAGCGCGACGAGCGCGCGGTGGCCGTCGTTCGGCTGCGCGTCCTTGCAGACGCCGAAGCGGTAGAGGTACCAGCGCCACACCTCCTCCGGCGCCGCCTCGAACATCGCGTGCGTCGCCATCTCCTGCGGCATGTAGTTCCTCGAGCCGACGACCCAGTAGCCCTCGGCGCTGCGGAACGTGGGGATGCCGCTCTCGGCGGAGATGCCGGCGCCCGTGAGCGCGACGACGCGCCCCTTCGCGCGGCGCACGTCGGAGAGGATGGAGGCGAGCCGTTCTTCCATCGGCGCATTGTAACTGCGGGCGGGCCGGGAGCCAGGCGGCGACCCCCCGAGCGGCGCGCCGATGGGCGGATCAGGCGGCCCGCAGGTCGCCCTCGCGCCGCGGCGCGAGCCGCTCGCCGCGCGCGACGGCGCCGACGATGCGCGCGAGCGCCGCCACGCCGTCGGTGAGCGACGCCGGCCCGGGCTGCAGGATCATCGCGCTCTTCACCTCGTAGAGCTGATCGTCCCGGACCGCGGCGACGCCCGCCCAGCCCGCCCGCCCCGCGATGCGCGCGCGCGAGGCCTTCTTGCCGCACCAGCTCGCCACGACGACCTCCGGGTCGCGCCGCGCGACCTCCTCCGCGGCGAAGATGCGTCCCTTCGCACCCTGCTCGCGCCGCGCCTCGGCGCAGACGTCGTCCGCGCCCGCCACCTCGAGCAGCTCCGACACCCAGCGGATCCCGGAGATGAGCGGGTCGGGCCACTCCTCGAAGAACGCGCGCGGGCGGCGGGGCAGGGCCTGGGCGGCGTCCGCCACCCGCTCGAGCCCGCGCTCGAGCTCGTCCGCGAGCCGCGCGCCCTCCTCGCCGCGGCCGACGAGCGCGGTGACCGCGCGCACCGTCTGCAGGATCTCGGCGATCGAGCGCTGGTTCGTCACGAGCACCGCGACGCCGCGGCGCACGAGGTCGCGCGCGATGTCGGCCTGCAGGTCGGAGAAGCCCACCACGAGGTCGGGCCGGAGCGCCAGGATCGCCTCGGCGTCGGCGGAGAGGAACGACGAGATGCGCGGCTTTCGGCGCGCCTCCGGCGGACGGACCGTGAACCCGGAGACGCCGACGACGAGGTCGCCGGCGCCGACGCGGTAGAGCGTCTCCGTCGTCTCCTCGGTGACGCAGACGATGCGGCGCGGGTGGCGCGGCGCCTGGGCGAGGAGGGCTTCGAGGCGAGGGTCCATGTTCGAGCGCACCCCTGGCGCTGGGATCGCGCGCGGTTATATCGGAGCGCCGTGTCCACCGCCCTCACCGCCGGCATCCGCGTCCACGTCAAGAGCGAGTTTCGCGCGGAGCGCTCCCAGCCTTCCGCCGGGAGGTGGCTCTTCAGCTACACCATCCGGATCTCGAACGAGGGCGCCGCGCCGGCGAAGCTCGTGTCGCGCCACTGGATCATCACCGACGCGAACGGAGACCGCGAGGAGGTCATCGGCGACGGCGTCGTCGGCCAGCAGCCGCTCCTCGCCGCGGGCGAGTCGTTCGAGTACACGAGCTTCTGCGTGCTGAAGACGCCGCACGGCTCGATGCGCGGCACCTACCAGATGGCGCGCGAGGATGGCAGCCGCTTCGAGGCCGAGATCGCCCCGTTCTCGCTCGTCGCGCCCGGGTTCCTGAATTGAACGCGGGTTCTGCCGTCACTTCCGCCTGAGCTCGTCGAGGAGCTCGGACTCGGTCACGACGCCGCGGCGCACGAGGATGCGCGCCAGCGCGCCGGCGAGCCGCGCGGCGCCGAGGGACGGCAGCTCCTCGCCGCGGGCCAGGCGCTCCAGCGCGGCGAGGAGCGGTGACGTCTGCGGCGGCGGCGCAGGCGTCGCCTCCACCGGCGCCGCCTCGAACGGCCCGTCGTCGACGTCCACGAGGAGGTCGGTCGCCAGGATGGGCTCCCCGAGCGCGAGGTCTCCGGTCTCGTCCTCGGCCGCCGGCGGCGCTGCGGCAGGGGGGCCGGCGG
>JBJMQK010000228.1:0-2653 GCA_045802735.1 Anaeromyxobacteraceae bacterium
CACTCGTCTCCTGCGGGCGGCGTCGCGGGCGCGAGCCCCTTCGCCGCGCACGCCGCGGCGACGCTGCGCTCGGCGACCCGCGCCGCGCCCGCGAGCATCGAGCGGGCGAGCGCGATGCGGGCGGCGAGCGGCCGCGACGCCCAGGCGCGCGCGCCGTCGCGCAGGCGGGAGAGCGTCTCGTCGAGGCGGTGCCGGTCGGTCGGGGTCGGGGTCGGGACGGCGGCGATGCCGGTGGCGGACATTGGGACCTCCTCCCGAAGGTTACGCCGCCGCGGCCCGCCTGCGCAGCGGCCTCGCGGGGATTGGGATGGGTCATTGATGGCTGCCCAGCCGGAGCAACGCTCGCGAGGGGGGGCTCGGGGGGAGAGCTTCTCCCCCGGACTGAGGCGCCACAGGCGCCGGATCTGCTCACAGCGGCGGGAGGGGACGGTCGGGAATCGAGCGACTGAGCGCCGCTGTGTCAGGCGCCGGAGCGCACGCCCGTGGCGCGGAGCGTCGCGAGCGTGACCTCGGGCGTCGAGTTCACGCGGATGCGCAGGGCCGAGTTACCGACGCCACGGCTCACGTACAGCTGCACCGGGCCGAGCCGGAACAGCCCGCGGTCGTACGGCTCGTGCGCGAGCGCCCGCAGGAAGAAGGACGTGACGCCCGGGATGTTGATCTGGCCGCCATGCGTGTGACCCGCGAGGCACACGAGCGGCTCGCCGAGCGCCCGCAGCTGCTCCGCGGTCTTGGGGCCGTGCGCGATGGCGAGGCGCGAGCCGCGGCGTGCGCCGGCGAGCGCCTCGCGCGGCCGCGCCTGGTTCGTGAGGAGGTCGTCGATGCCGACGACGGTGAACGGGACGCCGCGCAGGCGCAGCGTGGTGTTCTGGTTGCGGAGCACGTCGTACCCGTGGTGCGCGAGCGCGCGCGACACGCCCGGCCCGTCCACCCAGTGGTCGTGGTTCCCGAGGACGGCGACGACGGGCCCGGCGAGCCCCGCGAGCTGCTCCTTCATCGCCGCGACGCCGCTCTGGTCCCGGCACACGTAGTCGCCGGTGAGGACGACGAGGTCGGGCGCGAACGCGTTCACCTCCTCGATGGCGGCGCGGATGCGCGCGGGCGGCGTGCGCGCGCCGACGTGGAGGTCGGAGAGCTGCGCGACCCGCAGCCCGTCGTGCGCGGCGTCGAGGCCCGGCACGACGAACGACGGCCGCTCGGTCGTGGGGCGATCGGGGCCGCGCGCCTCGGCGGGCGCGGCTGCGCCGGCGACGGTACAGACCGCCACACCTTGCAGGAACCTTCGGCGCGTGAGCGTCGGCATGAGCCAAGGGCCGGAACGCCGGGGAGGCGCCCGCCATTCCCGTCATCCTACACGCTCGGCCGCCCGGTTTCGACCGCGACGCCGCGCGGCGCCGTGGCGCAGCGCGACGGCGCGGCTCAGCGGCCGCCGAGGAGCGCAGCCGGCGTCACCCCGAGCGCCTTCGCCATCTTCTCGATCGTCTCGAGCGGTGGCGAGCGCTGGCCGCGCTCCAGCATGGACACGTAGGAGACGGAGATACCGATCTTGTCGGCGAGCGCCTTCTGCGAAAGGTTCTTCTTCGCGCGGAGCTTGCGGACGTTCGCCGCGAATCGGGTCAACAGGTCCATCGTATTCCGCCTTTAGCAGAGCGTCCGTGAAGTGGCATCGCCCGGATAGGGCTCACGACAAAAACGATGGTCACGTTCCGTCACGCTGCTTACAGTCGACCGAGTCCACAACCGAGGAGCCCCGATGGCGAAAGCGATCTGGAAACTCGCGGTGGGGGACGAGGCGCCCGAGTTCGAGCTGCAGGCTACCGGCGACAACGCCGGCAAGGGCAGCGCGAAGAAGAAGGTTCGCCTCTCCGACTACCGCGGCAAGAAGAACGTGATGCTGGCCTTCTTCCCGGCCAGCTTCACGCCCGTCTGAACCGTGCAGATGCCCTCGTACGAGGAGGATCACTCCGAGTTCGAGCGGCGGAATGCCCAGGTGCTGGGCATCAGCACGGACCTCGTTCACGCACAGGAAGCGTGGGCGAAGAGCATGGGCGGGCTGTCGTATCCGCTCCTGGCGGACAACTGGCCCTACGGCTACGTGGCCGCGCAGTACGGCGTGCTCCGCGGCGACGGCCTGGTCGAGCGCGCGATCTTCGTCGTCGATAAGGCGGGGAAGATCGCGTACATCGACATCCACGACATCGGGGAGCAGCCGCCCACCGACAAGATCATGGCGGCGCTCGACAAGCTGAAGTGAGCCGGCGAGCGGCTCGAGGGGTTCACTCATGGCGAATGACACCGAGGTGAAGCCCCTCGAGCTGTCGCGGTACTGCGTGCCGTTCACGCCGTTCCGCGGGAAGCTCGAGGAGGCGAGCGTCTGCATCGTCTCCACGGCCGCGGTGCGAGCGAAGAGCGACAAGCCGTTCAACACCGAGGGGGACGCCACGTTCCGGGTGATCGGGGGCGAGCTTTCCGGCGCCGAGCTCGCCTACGACGACACCCACTTCGATCACTCCTGCGCCGACGAGGACATCAACTGCATCTTCCCCATCGATCGCGTGCGCGAGCTCGCGGTGGATAGGCGCGTGGGCGGGCTCACGGACAAGCACTTCTCGCTCGGCTTCAGCCAGGCGCTCCGGGATCTGCGCGAGAAGAC
>JBJMQK010000255.1:0-18432 GCA_045802735.1 Anaeromyxobacteraceae bacterium
ATGAGCCCGCGGATCGCCGTGGGCGCCGTGTAGAGGATCGTGATGCCGTACTTCTCGATGAGCTGCCACCAGCGGTTCGGGTACGGATAGGTCGGCGCGCCCTCGTACATGAACGTCGTCGCGCCGTTGAGGAGCGGGCCGTAGATGATGTAGCTGTGCCCCGTGACCCACCCCGGATCGGCGGCGCACCAGTAGCGGTCGTCGTCGCGCAGGTCGAACACGTACTTCAGGGTCGAGTAGATGCCGACCATGTACCCGGCGTGCCCGTGCACGATGCCCTTCGGCTTCCCGGTCGTGCCCGAGGTGTAGAGCACGTACAGCGGGTCGTGCGCGTCCATCACCTCCGTCGCGCATTGACCGGCCGCGAGCGGGAGCTTCATGAGCTCGCTGTACCAGTAGTCGCGCCCGGGCTCCATCTTCACGTCGTGGCCGGTGCGCTGCACCACGATGACGGTCTCGACGGTGGGCGCGCGGCGCACGGCGTCGTCGACGATCTTCTTCAGCTCGACGACCTTGCCGTTCATGAAGCCGCCGTCGGCGGTGACGACGACCTTCGACTCCGAGTCCTCGATGCGCCCCTGCAGCGCGTCGACGCTGAACCCGCCGTACACGACCGAATGGATCGCCCCGATCTTCGCCGTCGCGAGCATCGCGACCACGATCTCGGGGATGCGCGGCATGTAGATCGTGACGCGATCGCCCTTCTTCACCCCCATCGCCTTCAGCACGTTCGCGAACTTGCAGACGTCGCGATTGAGCGCGAAGTACGAGTACGTGCGGACGTCGCCCTTCTCGCCGACCCACACCAGCGAGAGCTTGTTCTTCCGCCAGGTCTTCTGGTGGCGGTCGAGGCAGTTGTGGACGATGTTGCACTGCGCGCCCGCGAACCACTTGTAGAAGGGCTTCTGCGACTCGTCGAGGACGGCGTCCCACGGCCGGTACCACTCGAGCTCCTCCGCCTCCTTGGCCCAGAAGCCCTGGAGATCCTCGCGGGCGAACCGTGCGAGGGCGTCCCAGTCCTTCGCGCGCGCGGTCGCGGTCACCTCGGCGGACGGGTAGAACACTTCGCCTTCGAGCACCGGGCGCTTGTCGCTCATCGTGGCTCCTCGGGAAAATCCCGTGCATATTTCGTGAGACCGCCGTGCGACGGTGTCAACGCGCGCCGGGGCCCCCGTTCGGGCCTCACGCGCGGTGAGTGAAGTCGCGCGCGCCCGAGACGCTCGCTGTACGTCGGCGACGCCGTTAATGTCGCTCGCGTGATCCGACCTCCCCCGCTCCGCGCCGGCGACGTCGTGCGCGTCGTCGCGCCGTCGAGCCCGGTCGATCCCGCGGCGCTCGACCGCGGCCTCGCGGTCCTGCGCGACGAGTGGGGCCTCGCCGTCCGCCACCGCCCCGACATCACCGCGCGGCGCGCCTACCTCGCCGGCGACGACGGCCGCCGCGCCGAGGAGTGGGCCGAGGCCGTGGCCGACTCCGAGGCGCGCGCCCTCTTCTGCGCCCGCGGTGGCTACGGGGCGATGCGCATCCTCCCGCGCATCGACGCGGCGCGGCTCGTCCACCCGCCGCGCTGGCTGGTGGGCTTCTCGGACGTGACGGTACTCCACGCCGCCGCGAACCTGGCCGGGCTCGTCACGGTGCACGGGCCGCTCGTGACGACGCTCGGCCGCGCGACGCCGGCCGCGAAGGAGTCGCTGCGCGCCCTCCTCTTCGGCGACCGGCAGCGCGCGGCCGAGGGCGCGGAGCCCGCGCCGGGGTCCGGCTGCACGGCGGCCGCGGTGATCCGGGCAGGGACGTGCACCGGGACGCTCCTCGGCGGCTCGCTGACCTTGCTCGCGCACCTCTGCGGCACGCGCTGGATGCCCTCCCTCGCGGGCGCGATCCTCTTCTTCGAGGACGTCGCCGAGAAGCCGTACAAGCTCGACCGCTACCTCACCCACCTCCGGCTCGCGGGCGCGCTCGACGGCCTCCGCGGCGTCTGCGTCGGCCACCTCACCGCCTGCGACGACGGCGACCTGCGCGGGGCCGACGTCGTGCGCGAGCAGATCCTCGCTCTCGGCGTCCCTGCGATCGAGGGCGTCCCGTCGGGGCACGACGACCACAACGTCGCGCTGCCGCTCGGCGCGCTGGCCACGCTCGTCGCGCCCGCGCCGGGCGAGGCCGGGCCGCCGCGGCTGCTCTTCGAGGCGGGCGGCGGCGCGGGTGCGCGCTCCTCGCGGCGACGCGCGCGATCGAGGCCGGGCGCCAGGGCGGGGTCGCCCCGGGCGCCGCGGCGGTGGTGCTCGCGCGCGGGGCGGTCGTTCACGCGAGCGTGCACGGCCTCGCCCAGCGGGTCCCCGAGCCGCGCGCGCTCGGGCCGGCCGATCTCTTCGACCTCGCCTCGCTCACGAAGGTGGTCGCGACGGCGTCGCTCGCGGCGCTGCTCGCGGAGGAGGGAACGCTCCCGCTCGACGCGCCTGCCGCGCGGTGGCTCCCGGGGCTCGCCGCCGGCGGCGGCGCGGCGATCACGGTGCGGCACCTCCTCGCGCACGCCAGCGGGATGGCGGCCTGGCGCCCGCTGTCGGCGCGGACGCGCGGGCGCGACGCGATCCTCGCGGCGGTGCTCGCGGAGCCGCTCGAGGCGGCGCCGGGTTCGCGCGCCGTGTACTCCGACCTGGGCTTCGTCGCGCTCGGCGCGGTCGTCGAGGCCGCAGCCGGCGCTCCGCTCGACGTCCTCTTCGACGCGCGGGTCGCGGGCCCGCTCGCCCTCGCCGACACGTTCTTCCTGCCGGCGCGGGACCCGGCGCTCGCGGCGCGGCGCCGGGCCGCGCACGGGTTCGCGGCGGCGCGGCGCGTCGTCGACGACGCAGGGCACGGCGTCCTGTGCGGCGAGGTGGACGACGACAACGCCCGCGCGATGGGCGGCGTGGCCGGGCACGCCGGGCTCTTCGGCTCGGCCCGGGACGTCGCCCGCCTCGGGCAGGCGTGGCTCGACGCGGTGCACGGCCGCTCGCCGTGGCTCGGCGCCGACACCGCGGCGCGCTTCGTCGCGCGCGACGCGGCGACGCCCGGCAGCGAGCGCGCGCTCGGCTGGGACACGCCCTCCCGCGAGGGCTCCTCGCTCGGCGCCCGCCTCGGCCGCGGCCCGCGCGGCGCGGTGGGGCACCTCGGCTTCACCGGTACGTCGCTCTGGGTGGACCTCGACCACGAGGTGGTCTGCGCGCTCCTCACGAACCACGTCCACCCCGACGGCGCGGACAGGGCGAGGATGCGGGCGTTCCGGGCGACCTTTCACGACGCCGTCGCGGAGGCGCTCGGGATATAGGTACGGGGCGGTCGAGGGTGAGGGGCCCCGGCGAAGCCGGGGAGAGGGGCAGAGCCCCTCTGACGCGGGGCAGGCGCGCGAAGCGCGCCGCAGGGCCCCGCGGAGCAGGGGTGGGGCCCCGACGGCTTTGCCGGCGGGGCGGGGCGGCACGCCCCGAGGTTTTAATGGACTACACGGGCGTGAAGCGCATCCACCTCATCGGCGTCGCGGGCACCGGCATGGGCTCGTTCGCGGGCATGCTGAAGGCGGCCGGTCACGAGGTCACCGGCTCCGACGAGAACGTCTACCCGCCCATGTCCACCCAGCTCGAGCGCTGGGGCATCGAGGTGATGACGCCGTACCGCCCCGAGAACCTCGACCGGGCGAGGCCCGACCTCGTGGTCGTCGGCAACGTGGTGCGGAGCGTGAACCCGGAGGCGACGGCGATGCGCGAGCGCGGGCTCCGCCACGTCTCCTTCCCGCAGGCGCTCGGGGATCTCTTCATCGCGCCGCGGCACGGCGTCGTCGTCGTCGGCACGCACGGCAAGACCACCACCACCGCGATCTTCGGCGCGCTCCTCCACCACGCCGGCCGCGACCCCTCGTTCCTCGTGGGCGGCGTCACGCGCGACTTCGAGTCGAACTTCCGGCTCGGCCGCGGCGAGCACTTCGTCGTGGAGGGCGACGAGTACGACACCGCCTACTTCGACAAGGGCCCGAAGTTCCTCCACTACCACCCGCGCACCGCGATCTTCACGAGCTGCGAGCTCGACCACGCCGACATCTACCGCGACGAGGCGCACTACGAGAGCGCGTTCGAGCGCTTCGCCGCCATCCTTCCCGCGGACGGCTTCCTGGCGGCATGCGCGAGCTACGCGAGCGTGCTGCGCATCGCGCGCCGCGCGCCGTGCGAGGTCGAGACCTACGCGGTCGGTGCGACCGCCGACTGGGAGGCGCGGGCGCTCGAGCTCAGGCCCGACGGCGCGCACTTCGACCTCGTGCGGCGCGGGCGGACGCTCACGCGCGCGACGCTCGCGGTGGGCGGCCCGCACAACGTGGAGAATGCGCTCGGCGTCGCCGCGGCCGCGACGCGGCTCGGCCTGTCGCCCGAGGAGATCGCCGCTGGCTTCGCCGCCTTCAAGGGGGTGAAGCGGCGCCAGGAGGTGCGCGGCGTCGCGGGGGGCGTCACCGTGATCGACGACTTCGCGCACCACCCGACCGCCGTCGCGAAGACGCTCGTCGCGATCCGCGGCTCCTTCCCGAAGGGCCGCATCCTCGCGCTCTTCGAGCCGCGCTCGAACACGAGCCGCAGGAACCTCCACCAGCGCGAGTACGTCTCCGCCTGGCCCTGCGCGGCGGAGGCGTGGATCCTCCGGCCCGCGCCCACCGACCGCGTCCCCGAGAGCGAGCGGCTCGACGTCGACCGCCTCGCCCGGGAGATCTCCGCGGCCGGCCCCCCCGCCCACGCCGCCGCGACGGTCGAGGAGATCGTCGAGGGCGTCGCCGCGAGCGCGAAGGAGGGCGACGTGGTCGTCGCGATGTCGAACGGCGCGTTCGGCGGCATCTGGGACAAGCTGCTCGCGCGCCTCGCGCGGGAGCAGTTCCGCTTCGTGCTTCGACTCCGCTTCGCTACGCTCAGGACGAACGGGGGTCACTCACTCCGTTCGCCCTGAGCGTAGCGCCGCAGGCGCGGAGTCGAAGGGCCCAGTCCCCCGAGACAAAAAGGGCCCCGGCGTCGCCGCCAGGGCCCTTCGATTCAGCGCGACGGCTCCTCGCCTAGCTCGTGTGGCAGGCGCGGCACATCGCCGTCTTGTTGATGTCGTCGTGCTTCTTGTGCGCGAGGAAGTCGCGCGGGTGCGGGTTCCCGCCGATGCCGCCGACGCGGTGGCAGAGCACGCAGTTCGCGGCCGCGCCCTGGTCGTGGCAGCCGGCGCAGGAGACGATGTTCGCGCGCGCCGCGTCGCCGTGGAAGACCTGGACCCCGCCGCCGACCGCGTTCGCCCAGCCCGGCGGGTGCGGGTTGTTCGGGTTCCCGTTCTGGATGTGGTTCCGGAACGAGACGTTCTGCGCCGTGTGGCACGAGTCGCAGAAGAAGCTGCCGTGGCAGCGGCGGCAGTACGCCGGATCGGCCTGGACCTCGATCTGGTGGCGCGACACGAAGTCGGCGCGGTGGATGAAGTTCGCCTCGATCTTCTCCGGGAACCGGATCTCGGGGCGGAACGGCACCGTCGACGTCGCGTGGCAGTTCGCGCAGTAGGTCTGGTCGTGGCACTGCGCGCAGGTGGCCGCCGTGTTCTTCGCGAGGCGCCCGTGCTCGTGCACCCAGTTCGCCGTGTGCGACATCCCGGCGAGCGCGGCGATGGGCTTCAGCGGGTAACGGCGCAGGCTCAGGTGGCAGGGCTGGCAGCGCGCCGCCGCGACCTCCTCCGCGTGGTAGTGGCAGGACATGCACGCCTGCATCGGCGGCGCAATGTCGCTCGCCGGGCCGGGGTTCGGCAGCTGCTTGTGGCACGTCGCGCAGATCTGGTTCGGCTCCTTGGCGTTGATCCGCTTCAGATGGTCGGCGTGGTTGAAGCTGATCTGGTACTCGCGGCCCTGGCGGCCGCCGACGGTGCGCAGCGCCGCCGCGGCCTTCTTCGACTGGTCGTCGGTGGGGTTCGCGATCTCGTGGCACTCCGAGCACTTCGCCTGGCCGGGGAGCTTCGCCTCGCCGAGCTTCGCCGCCTTCGGGATGCCGGTGTGGCAGTCGACGCAGTCGAACCCGCCGTGGCTGTCGTGCGGGAACGCGAACGTCCTCTCGCCTTCGTGCGTGTCGCCGGAGACCGGGCGCGCGTTCTTGCAGGCGACGAGAGAGGAGGCGGCGAGCGCCGCGAGCAGGGTGACGCGGGCGGCGTTCATCTAGCGCACCTCCCGCACGGCGTAGGTCTGTTCGTACACGAGCTTGGCCATGATCTCGAACTGGCGTTCCAGGTAGGGAGTGGTGCCGGCGGTGCCCGCGAGCGCCGCCTTCCAGGCGCGGGCGAACTGGTACGCGACGGTGCCCGTCGCGGTGAGCGACCGCGGCTGCCCGTTCACGTCCCGGTCGAAGAAGTAGCCGAGGAGGTCGATGGTGACGTTCACGGGGAGGACGTGGAAGTCGTGGCCGCCGAAGAGGCGCGCGAGCTTGTACCCGTTCTCCGGGTGCTTGAGGAGCGACAGCTCGACGCCGACCGTCGAGTCCGTGCCGCCCGGGTGCGTCGTGCCCTTCGCGCGCGCCCAGTGACCGTGGTCGGAGGGGATGTCGGCGGCGTTCGGGTTGTCGGCGCGCGAGGCGTCGCGGGCGTCCTCGATGAGGTAGTGGTAGTCGGCGTCGAGCGAGGTGTTGCGCAGGATGCCCCAGTGCACCGCGCCGCCGATGTCGTTGCGCTTGTCGGCCGCGAAGACCGAGAGGATCGACGTCCGCGGCAGGAAGAGGTCGGGCTCGACGTGGCGGAAGTCGGCGGTGACCTCGACGTGCTGCACCGGCTCGACGGTGGCGGCGATGACCGCCTCGCCGATGCGCGACTCGGTGAGGCTGAAGAAGCCCTGGCCGGTGAGGACGAGGAAGTGGAACGGCACGATCCGGAAGTCGACGCCGGCGTCGCGGCGGCTCGCCTCGCCGTCGCGGTCGTTCGCGATGCCGACGGAACCGCCGACGGTGAGGAGGTCGGAGAAGCGCCAGGAGAGGCGGCCGCCGGTGGCGAACACCGCGCGGATGTTGCCGACCACGAGCTCACCGCCGCGACCGGCGAAGCGCGGCGCGACGGGCGCGCCGACGTACCCCTGGAGCCCGAAGCCTGCCGGGAGCTCGAGGCGCGCCTCGGCGCCGTCGAGCTGCACCATGCGGGCGACGCCGTCCGCCACCATCTGGCGCCCGACGCGCAGCGACAGGTGCCGATCGAGGAACGAGGCGCGCACGTAGCCGACGTTCACGTCTCCCGTGTAGTCGGTGTTGACGAGCGCGCCGTTCTGCCAGAACCGGCGCTCGCCGAGGTCGATCGATCCCCACGTCGAGAGGGCCACCTCGAGGTCGTTCGAGAACGGCGTCTTCACGTCGCTCGCGACGACGTTCAGGAGCTCGTAGAGCGGGGTGGCGCGCTGCAGCGCGCCGTCACGGAAGTCCTGCCGCCCGATGAGCAGGGTCGTCGCGTTCGCCTGGATGGTGTCGGCGCGCGCGGCGCCGGCGCTACCCACGGCGGCGGCGAGGATTGCGAGTCGAAGACGGCTCTTCGTCATCGGTGGTGTCCCTCAGTGGTGCTCGAGGTTGGCGGGCCCTGGCCACGCGGGCACAGGGCGAGCGCGACCCATTCCGAGCGGGACGCACCATGCCACAACCGGGCAAGCGATCTCTTGATAAAAGTCAGGCGAACAGGCGAATCCGCATGTATTCCAAGCGCCCATACCGGCCTCACTGCTACCATGGTGCGTCCATGACCCGTGGGATTTCGCTCCTCGTCGTCCTCGCGTTCATGGCGGCGGTCTCCTGCGCCGGTCCCCGCCGGGTGGAGCGCGGCTCGAGCGAGGTGGGCGGCCGGCTCCAGCTCACCGCCCCCGATCTCGAGGGCCGCGACGTGGACATCGGGGCCGAGCAGGGGAAGGTCCGGGTCGTCGACTTCTGGGCGACGTGGTGCGAGCCCTGCAAGGACGCGATGCCGGTGCTCGACGCCCTCTCGCGCGACCTCAAGGGTCGCGGACTCGCCGTCTACGGCATCTCGATCGACGAGGACCGGGCGCAGATCGGACAGTTCCTCGCGAAGGCGCCGGTCAGCTTCGCCATCCTCTGGGACAAGGGCGCGGAGCGCGTGAAGCGCTTCGACGTCGGCTACATGCCGGTGACGCTCATCGTCGATCGCGCCGGCGTCATCCGCTTCGTGCACCAGGGCTGGGACGACGGGAGGGCCCGCCTCGAGCGCAAGGAGGTCGAGGCGCTCCTCGCGGAGCCCTGACCAGGGTCAGGCCGCCGGCACGACCGTGAAGCGGGCGCGCTCGCGCTCGCGCTCGACGACCTCGCGGCGGCCGGAGTCGTCGCGCGGCGTGAGCCACAGCGCCATCTCGTCGGCCTCCCACGCGTAAGGCGCGCCGTCGAGGCGCACGCGCCCCTCGTCCACCGCGAGCGTCGCGTCGCGCAGCGGGAGCGCGGCGAGGTCGCGCACCAGCGCCTCGAACCGCCCCTGCCGCGCCGCGTCCACGAACTCGAGCGCGTGCCGCGCCGGGTACGCCGTGTGGAAGTGCGCGGGCCGGTAGACGAGCGCGCCGAGCCCGAGGCGGCGCGCCATCCTCACGAAGAGCTTCACCGTCTCCGACGCGAGCCCGAGCCCGGGCACGTCCTGTCCGGGCAAGCGCGGCCGCGCGGCGCTGAAGCGGGCGCGCGGGTGCCGCAGCGACAGCCAGTGGACGTACAGCGCGTCCACGTCGCCGACGCGTCGCCGCTCGAGCACCGCCTCGATGAGGAGGTGCTCCTCGCCACCCGCCGAGCCGTGCAGCCGGATGCGGTCGCCGGCGCCGGTCCGGTCGATCGCCACCCGGAAGCGGTCGTAGCCGATGCGCCGCAGGAACTCGAGCACGCCGTAGACGTGCAGCGCGTGCTCGAGGCCGGCGGCCGTGTAGTAGCCGAGCACGAGCCGCCGGCGCTCGCCACCGCCCATCCCGAGCGCCTCCTCGAGATCGGCGGTCGTGAACTCGGTCTCGCCGAGCTCCTTCGCCGAGAGCCCGCGCGCGATCGCCGAGAAGCGCGCCGTGATGGGGTCGTAGCTCGCCGGGATCGGCGCCGACGAGCCCGCCGCGAGCGCCATCCCGGTGCCGGCGAGGACGCGCCAGGCGTGGGCGCCGTAGCCGCCCGCGGGGAGCCACACGCTCGGCGTCCCGGCGAGCGCCGCGGCGACGGCGAGGTCGCGGCGCCGCGCGCCGCCTTCGGTGAGCGCGAGGCGCCCGAAGCGATCCCCCGCGATGACGTCGCCGCCGGCGAGGACGAACGCGAGGCCCGCCGGCGGCATCCGGCCGAGGAGCGCGGCGAGCGCGGCGAGGTAGGGCTCGTCGCCCGCCCCCTCCGGCAGCACCGTCTCGTCGATGCCGGGGAGCGGGCCCCAGTCGGATCCGGAGAGCGAACCCACCCACGCGAGCGGATCGCTCGCGAGGCAGGCGGCGATGCCGTCGGGCGGGTGGGCGTCGAGGTCGAGCACCACCGCTCGCCCGGAGAACCCGTCGGCCCGCACCGCCGCGAGCGCGACCGCGACGTCGTTCACCGCACAGAAGCCGCCCGCGAACCCGGGGCCGGCGTGGTGGAAGCCGCCCTGGAGGTTCAACGTCGGGCGCGCGGTGACGAGCGCCTCGCGCGCCGCGGCGACGGTGCCACCGCAGGCGAGCCGCACCGTCGTGACGAGCTCGTCGACGGGGACGTCGCTCGGGTCGACGGCGAAGATCCGCGCGAGCGCCTCCGGGCGCGCGAGCGACTCGAGCAGCTCGCGGGTGTGGACGCGGTCGAGCTCCTCGAAGGTGACGCGCTCCGGCCGCCGCAGGCACGAAGGCGGGATGGCGCGGCAGGCGAGGAGCCACGCGGCGACGTGGTCCGCGCGGCGCGGCTCGAGGCCGGCGGCGGCCTCGACGCCGGACATCGGGAGCCGGTACTCGGGCGCGTACCAGACCGGGATCGGCCGCCGCGCGGCGCGGATCCAGAACCGGTCGCGGAGGCGCAGCCCGCGCACGTCGCCTCAGCGCGGCGGCGGGCGCGCGGTGGAGCCGGGGCTCGCGGGCGAGGTCGAGGTCGACGTCGAAGGCGGGGGCGTCACCGGCACGGGCGCCGGCCTGCGCCGCGCGAGCAGCCACCCCACGACCGTCTCGAACGCGATCCAGGCGATCGCGAGCCACGCCGCGCGCACGAGCACGTGGAGGCTCGACGAGCAGATGGCGTACTGTTCGTCGAAGGTGCGCGCGACGGTCGTGACGAACGGCATCGCGCGGACGGTGTAGCCGACGATGAACACGAGGTAGGCGGTGCGCAGCACCGCGAGCGCCTTCAGCATGCCGCCGAGTGTACGCGTGCGGGCGCAGTCCGGCGCACCTATGTTGGGCGGCATGTCGCCCACGACCGAGCTCCGGGACGCCTGCGCCGCCGCCGCGCGGCTCGGCGGAGAGGTGCTCCGCGCGCGCTTCGGGCGCCGCCGCACGATCGAGTACAAGGGCCAGGGCGGCATCGACCTCGTCACCGACGCGGACCGCGCGAGCGAGGCGGCGCTGCTCGAGTTCCTCGGCGCGCGCTTCCCGGCCGCGGCGGTGCTCGCCGAGGAGTCGGGCGCCTCCGGCGACGCCGGCGCGGCGCTCCGCTTCATCGTCGACCCGCTCGACGGCACGACGAACTACGCGCACGGCCTGCCGCACTTCGCCGTGAACGTCGCCGCCGAGGACGCGCGCGGGCTCGCCGCCGGCGCCACCTACGACCCGCTGCGCGACGAGCTCTTCCTCTCGGCGCGCGGCGAGGGAGCGACGCTCGGGGGCGAGCCCATCGCGCCGACGCGCGAGGCCGACCTCTCTCGCGCGCTCCTCTGCACCGGGTTCCCGTACGACGTGCAGCAGGCTCCCGAGGGGCCGCTCGCGATCTTCGCGGCGTACCTCGCCCGCGCGCGCGCCATCCGCCGGCTCGGCAGCGCCGCGCTCGACCTCGCCTACGTCGCCTGCGGGCGCCTCGACGGATTCTGGGAGATGAAGCTCAAGCCCTGGGATCTCGCGCCCGGGATCCTGCTCGTGCGCGAGGCCGGCGGCCTCGTCGCCGACTTCGCGGGCGGCGACGGCATGCTGCGCTCCGGCGAGGTGTGCGCGGCGGGGCCCGCGTTGCAAGGCGAGCTGCTCGCGGTGCTCGCGCGGGTGCGCGGCGGGAGTTAGCGCCGGACCGCCTTCGCCCCTCCGCCGAGCAGCGCCGTGAAGGGCAGCCGCACGACGCTCTCCGGGTCGACGTAGAGATCGCCCACCTTCACCCCCCAGTGCAGGTGCGGGCCCGTGACGCGCCCCGAGCGCCCGACGAGCCCGAGCCGCTGGCCGCGGCGGACCCGCTCGCCCTCGCGCACCGCGGCGCGCGAGAGGTGGAAGTAGGTCGTGTAGGTCCCGGCGCCGTGCGAGACGACGACGGAGAGGCCCGAGGCCCAGCAGTCGCGCACGAGCGCGACCTCGCCGTCGTTCGCCGCCACGACGGGATCGCCCACGCGGCCGGCGAGGTCGGTGCCGTAGTGCTGCGATCGCTTCGTCTCGTTCATCGTGCGCTCCTCGCCGAAGTGCGCCGTGATGGGCGCGCGGCGCGGCAGCGCGAACCCCTTCGCGAAGAGCGGCGGCGCGGCGGGTCGGGAGAACGCCTGGGCGAAGGCCGCGCGGTCGGCGTCGATGCGCTGCTGCACCTCGGGCGCCGGAGGCTCGACGAAGCGCTTCGCCACCTCGAGGTCGCGGTGGGGGAACACCGGCGCCACGACCTCCAGCGTCGCACGCGCCTGCTGCGCGGCGCCGCCGCCGCGCGGCGTCACCGTCGCGGCGATGTCGAGCGGCCCCGCCGCGGTCTCGACCGGGAGCCCCGCCACGGCCGCGAAGCCGCCGCGGACCTGGAAGAACCCGAGGTCGCGCCCGGCGACGGACGCCGCGGGAGGTGCCGCCGCGCCGCGCACGACGACGAGGACCGCCTCGCCGGGCCGCGCCCTGGGAGGGCGTACCTCCACCGACGGCGCGTGGGCGGCGGCGGTGGCGGTGGCGGTGGCGGCCGCGAGGAGGGTGAGCGCGAGGGACGTCACCCGGCCATCTTTCCACCCGCCATGGCACGGCGCCACGCCCCCGTCGCCCTCCGGAACCGGGAGGCGCTGCTCGCGGTGCTGCGACGCGTGCTGCCCGAGCGCGCGCGCGTGCTGGAGCTCGGCAGCGGCACCGGCGAGCACGCGGTCTGGCTCGCAGCGCGGCTGCCCGGCGTCGCCTGGCAGCCGTCGGACCCCGACCCGGTGAGCCGGGCCAGCATCGAGGCGTGGATCGCTGCACCCGGAAATCCGTCCGCTCATCCTGAGCGTAGCGCAGCGGAGTCGAAGGATGAGGGCGGCACCGGCCTTATCGCGCCGCCGCTCGCGCTCGACCTCCTCGCGCCCTCCTGGCGACTCCGCCGGGCGGACGCGATCGTCTGCGTGAACGTGCTGCACGTCGCGGCCCCGGGCGCGACCCTCGCGCTCGTCGAGGGCGCCCGCGACGTGCTCGCGCGAGGCGGCGTGCTCGTCGTCGCCGGGCCGTTCGGAGCGCGGGATCCGCCGATCCCGCCCGCGCTGGCGCTCGTCGTCGAGGCCGCCGCGCGGGCCGACCTCGCGCACGTCGAGACGGCGGAGTGGCCGGACGCCTGCGCCTGCGCGGTGTTCAGGAGGCGGTGAAGCGCGTCAGTGAATCCGCTTCTCCTCCCCCGCCCACTCCTTCTCGCGCAGCTTGAACTTCTGCGTCTTCCCGGTCGAGGTCTTGGGGAGCGGCCCGAACTCCACCTTCTTCGGGCACTTGTAGTGCGCGAGCTGGCCGCGGCAGAACTCGATCACCTCGCGCTCGGTCGCCGCGACGCCGGGCCGCAGCGTGACGAACGCCTTCGGCACCTCGCCCCACTTCGGATCGGGCACGCCCACCACCGCCGCCTCGAGCACCGCCGGGTGGCGGAACAGCGTGCGCTCGATCTCGACGGTCGAGATGTTCTCGCCGCCCGAGATGATGATGTCCTTCTTGCGGTCGCGCAGCTCGACGTAGCCGTCCTGGTGCATCACGCCGAGGTCGCCGGAGTGGAACCAGCCGCCGCGGAACGCGTCCGCCGTCCCCTCCGGATCGTCGTAGTACCCCTTCATGACGTTGTTCCCGCGCATGACGATCTCGCCCATCGTCTTCCCGTCGGCGGGGACGTCGCGCAGCTCCTCGTCGACGACGCGCACCTCGGGCGCGTGCACGTAGCCCACGCCTTGCCGCGCCTTGAGGCGCGCGCGCGCCTCGCCGCTCTCCCCGTCCCAGGCGCGCTTCCAGTGGCAGATCGTGTGCGGCCCGTACGTCTCGGTGAGCCCGTAGACGTGCGCGATCTCGGCGCCGAGCGCCTCGGTGCGCTCGATGACCGCGGGCGGCGGCGGCGCGCCGGCGGTGATGACGCGCACCGGCTTGGGGAAGCGCCAGTCCGCGCGCGGCAGGCTCGCCTGCAGCATGACGAGCACCGTCGGCGCGCCGCAGAGGTGCGTCACGCCCTCGCGCTCGACCTCCTCGAACACGCGCGCCGGCTCGACCTTCGAGAGGACGACGTGCCGCGCGCCGGCGGCCGTCACGGCCCACGTGAAGCACCAGCCGTTGCAGTGGAACATCGGCAGCGTCCACAGGTAGACGCTGTCCGCGACGAGCCGGTGCTCGATCACCTCGCCGAGCGCGTTGAGGTAGGCGCCGCGGTGCGTGTACATGACGCCCTTCGGCTGCCCCGTCGTGCCGCTCGTGTAGTTGAGGGCGATGACCTGCCGCTCGTCGTCGACGTCGGGCGGGAACGGCTCGGGGCTGCCCGAGGCGACGAGATCCTCGTAGGCGACGCTCGACGGGTGCGCCTCGGGAGGCCCGCCGCCCGTCCAGACGATGCGCGAGGCGTCGATCTCCGGGCGCAGCGGGTCGATGACCGGCGCGAGCTCCGGGTGGGCCACGAGCGCCTTCGCGCCGCTGTGGCGGAAGATCGCGCCGACCTCGCGCGTCGTGAGCCGCACGTTGATCATGACGAGCACCGCGCCGAGCTGCGGGACGGCGTAGTGGAGCTCGAGCGCCTCGAGGGAGTTCGGCACGATCACCGCCACGCGATCGCCGCGGCGGATGCCCATCTCGCGCAGCGCCGAGGCGAGCCGGTACACGCGCGTCCCGAGCTCGCGGTAGGTGACGCGGCGCGCGCCGTCGACGACCGCGAGCGCCTCCGGGAAGACGTGCAGCGCCCGCTCGAGGAACGACAGCGGCGTGAGCACGCTCTCGTGCACGGCGGCGGGCCAGCCCGAGCGCGACCACAGCTTCTGGAAGAGGGGGGCGTCCATGGCGGTGAGCCTCCGGCGAGGTGGGGAAGGGTGAGCCTCGCGCGAAGGTGGCGCCAAATGCAACGGGGGGCCCGCCAGCGCGCGTATGATGCGCAGCCGGGCGGGGCGTTCGACCTGCTCCTCACCGACGTCGTCATGCCGGAGTCGAGCGGCGTCGAGCTCGCGCGGACGCTGGCGCGGGATCACACCGGGCTGCGCGTCCTCTACGTCTCCGGGTACACCGGCGGTCACCTGGCGGGCGACGAGGCGCTCGCGGTCGGCCACGCGTTCCTCGCGAAGCCCTTCACGCCGGACGCGCTCCTCTCGAGCGTCCGCGCATCGCTCGACGGGCCGCCCCCGGCGCCGGCCGCCGCCGATCAGGATCCCGGGGCGGCGTAGGGCGCGAGCCGCGCGGCGAGCGCGGCGAAGAGCCCGGGAGCGCAGGCGATGAAGCCGTCCGGCAGCTTCACGTCCGGTGCGTTGAAGCGCGGCTCGCCGCCGTGCAGGAGCCCGACGCAACCGCCGCCGGCGAGCACCAGCGCCACGCCCGCGCACACGTCCCACTCCTTGCGCGGCTTCAGGTAGAAGGTGCCGTCGTCGAGCCCCGCCGCGACGCGCGCGAGCTTGTAGGCGATGCTGCCCATCGGGCGAATGGGCAGCGCCGCCGCGAGCGGCTCGAAGCCGCGCTTCCACTCCTTGCGCGAGACGACGAGCCGGGCCACCTCGAGGTCGTTCGCGCCGCTCACGCGGGCGGGCGCGCCGTCCTTGTCGACCCCGTGACCCTCGGCGCCGGCGTAGAGCTCGCGGCGCTTCGGGTTGTGCACGACGCCGAGCGCGGCGCGGCCGTCCACCGCGAGCCCGATGCTGACCGCGTGCTCGTCGCCGCCGGCGATGAAGTCGCTCGTCCCATCGATGGGATCGACGACCCACACGCGCTGCAGCCCGAGGCGTGCCGCGGAGTCGCCGGTCTCCTCGGAGAGGATCGCGTCGTCGGGGAACGCCTCGGCGAGGCCCGCGCGGATGAGCGCGTCGCACTCGAGGTCAGCGGCGCTCACCACCTCGCCGGAGCTCTTGTGGCGCTCCTCGACATGCCCTGCGGCGTGGCGGCGAACGACCTCGCCCGCGGCGAGCGCGAGGCGCGTCGCGACCTCGAGCTCGCGCGCGAAGCGGCGCGGGCGGTCGGTGACTGACATCCGTATCCCTTCCGAGCCGATCTCCCATCTACACCGCTTGGGGAGCGACGTGGGGACTCACGCGGGTCGTGCGGCCTCCGTCCTGTCAACTCTTGCCGCCTCCGCGCGCCCGTGTGAGAACCCGACGCCCGTGATCGACCTCTCGACGCTGAACCCGCCGCAGCGCGAGGCGGTCACGACGATCGAGGGGCCGCTGCTCGTCCTCGCGGGCGCGGGCTCGGGGAAGACGCGCGTCATCGCGCACCGCGTGGCCTGGCTCCTCATGAACGGGGTGCGGCCCGGGTCCGTGCTTGCGGTGACGTTCACGAACAAGGCCGCGACCGAGATGAAGGAGCGCGTGGTCGCCCTCGCCGGTCCGCCGGGGAAGGACGTCTTCGTCTCGACCTTCCACTCGTTCGGGCTGTGGCTCGTGCAGCAGGAGCACGAGGCGGCGGGGCTGCCGAAGCGCTTCGCGATCTGCGACGCGGGCGATCAGCTCGCGCTCGTGAAGCGCTGCATGCGCGAGGTGAAGGTGGACGACCGGGCGTTCGACGCGCCCCGGGTCCTCTCGATGATCTCCGCCGCGAAGAACGCGCTCGCGAAGCGCATCCACGTGCGCCCGGAGGGGCAGGGCGACGACTACGACCTCGTCGCCGCCGAGGTCTACCCGCGCTACCAGGCGGCGCTGCGGGCGCAGCGCGCGGTGGACTTCGACGACCTCATCGCGCTGCCGGTGGAGCTCCTCGCGAGGGACGCCGCGCTGCGGGCGCGCTACGAGGCGCGCTTCGCCTACCTCCTCGTGGACGAGTACCAGGACACGAACCGCTGCCAGCTCGAGCTCTTGAAGCTCCTCGCCGGCGAGCGGAAGAACGTCTGCGCCGTCGGCGACGACGACCAGGCCATCTACGGCTGGCGCGGCGCCGAGGTGAAGAACATCCTGCGCTTCGACCGGCACTTCCCCGGCGCGAAGGAGGTCCGGCTCGAGCAGAACTACCGCTCCACCGGCCGCATCCTCGCCTGCGCGAACGGCGTCATCGGCAAGAACCCGCACCGCAAGCCGAAGCGCCTGTGGACCGCCGCCGGCGAGGGGGACCCGGTGCGCGTCGCGGCGTTCGAGACCGACGAGGACGAGGCGCGCCACGTCGCGGAGGCCGTCGCGCGCGGCCGCGCCGAGGGGAGGCGCCTCTCCGACCACGCCGTCCTCTACCGCCTCAACGCGCAGTCGCGTCCGATCGAGGAGGCGCTGCGCGAGGCGTCGGTGCCCTACCACGTGCACGGCGGGCCGGCGTTCTTCGACCGGGCCGAGGTGCGCGACCTCCTCGCCTACCTCAAGGTGTGCGCGAACCCGCAGGACGAGATCGCGCTCGGGCGCATCGTGAACGTCCCCGCGCGCGGCCTCGGCGACGCGACGCTGGAGCGCGTCCACGGCTTTGCCACCGAGGAGCGGCTGCCGCTCTTCGAGGCGCTGCGCCGCGGGGCCGAGGTGAAGGACGTGCCGAAGGGCGCGGCCGACCGGATGCTCGCGTTCGTGGACCTCGTCGAGCGCTACGCCTTCGCCTTCGAGCGCCAGCCGATCGCGGAGGTCGCGAAGCAGCTCGTCGCCGAGGTCGATCTCCACGCGCACGCGCGCGCCGGGGTGAAGAGCGCCGACGCCGCCCAGCGCAAGGTCGAGGCCATCGACTCGGTGCTGCGCTCGATCGAGGGGTGGGCGGGGCGGACCGGCAAGCGCCCGACGTTGCGGAACTACCTCGCGAAGCTCGCGCTCGACTCGCGCGAGGACGAGCGCGAACCGGAGGAGGGCGTCGCCCTCATGAGCCTCCACGCCGCGAAGGGGCTCGAGTTCCCGGTGGTCTTCCTCGTCGGGATGGAGGAGGACCTCCTGCCCTGCGCCGGCATCCAGGGCGAGGCGCGCGACCTCGAGGAGGAGCGCCGCCTCGCGTACGTCGGGATCACCCGCGCCCGCGAGCGGCTCGTGCTGACGCGGGCCCAGGCGCGCGTGAAGCGCGGGAAGCTCCTGCCGCGGACGCCGAGCCGCTTTCTCCAGGATCTCCCCGAGGGCGCGTTCGTGCTATACGACCCGGCGAAGGATCTCGCGCCGCCCGAGCAGGTGGCCGCACGGTCGTCCGAGGTCCTGTCGGCGCTGAAGGCGCGGTTCGCTGCCGGGAAGGGCTAGCGCGGCGAGGTGGCCGCGCTCGTCTACCTTGACATCTCGCTCGCCCTCTTCTAAAAGGCGCCTTCCCTAATTTTCGGAGTCCTCCCAGGTCTTTCCATGAACAAGGGCACTCACAGCGCGACGAGGGGCGAGGCACTCCAGGGCCGGAAGTGGTGGGTCGTGGACGTCGCCGAGCTTCCCGTCGGCCGCGTCGCCAGCCAGATCGCGTCGGTTCTCAAGGGCAAGCACAAGCCCAGCTACACGCCGTCGATGGACGTGGGCGACTTCGTCGTCGTGCTGAACGCAGAGAAGGTCCGCTTCTCCGGCAAGAAGGAGACGGACAAGCTCTACTTCACGCACACGATGCACCCGGGCGGCGCGAAGCTCACGCCGCCGCACAAGCTCCGCGCGCGCCACCCCGACGCCATCCTGCTCAACGCCGTGCGCCGCATGCTGCCGCGCAGTACGCTCGGCCACCACATGATGCGCAAGCTCAAGGTGTACGCCGGCGGGGAGCACCCCCACGTCGCGCAGAAGCCCGAGCCGCTCAAGCTCTCGCTGTAAAGGAATCGAGATGCCCCAGCTCCACATCTCCGTCGGTCGCCGCAAGGAAGCCGTCGCCCGCGTGCGCCTCGCGCCCGGCACCGGCAACATCACCATCAACGGCCGCACGCTCGACCAGTACTTCGGGCGCGAGACCTCGAAGATGATCCTCATCGAGCCGCTCAAGCTCGTGGACCAGATCGGCAAGCTCGACGTGTTCGTGAACACGAACGGCGGCGGCCTCTCTGGCCAGGCCGG
>JBJMQK010000317.1:0-2679 GCA_045802735.1 Anaeromyxobacteraceae bacterium
ACACACAGGGATCGGAACTGGACATCCTGCGGAGCGCTGAGCGGACCCTCGAGTGCGCCGAGCTCGTCGAAGCTGAGCTTTCGCTGGTGCCGCTCTATCGCCGGGGCCCGTTGTTCCGCGATGTCATCGACTTCCTCGACCTGCACGGTTTCGACCTAATCGGCCTCGAGGGCGTGGACGAGGAGAGAGACACCGGGCACATGCTTCAGGTCGACGGCATCTTCCTAAGGCGAGCCGGGCGGCGAGGTCGTTTGTGCGCTCGCCAGCCGCGACAGGGCGATGGCGGAGATCAGTAGGCCGAAGTCGCGCAGGGCGATGTCTCCGTAGCCGCCCACCAAGAGCAGGCTCAGGATGATGCCCGCCAGCCAGGCGGCCACGACGAGGCCGCCGAAACGGGGTGTCACGGCTACGACGAGCCCGGCGGCGATCTCCACGATGCCCACGAGGTGCATCGCGTCGCCGGCGCTCCCCGGGATGATGTCGTTGAACGCGGGTGCGAGATAGCGCGTCCAGTCGTCGGTCAGGACGTTGGCGAACTTGTCGAGGCCGAACAGGATCGGCGCGACTGTGAAGACGATCCTGAGGAGCATGAAGGCCTGCGCCGCGGGATCGCGGGTGAGGGCTTCACGCCTGGGGATCGGTACGGGTCGAAGTGCTGCGGCGATTGTGCTCATGGCCCCCTTGGCGACCACGATCGCGCCGTTCTTACGCTCGGGTAAGAGACGGGCCGCCCGGATCGCTAATAGTTGGATGGCGGTGGCCGCTCCCATTCCCGTGGAACGCAACTGGGTCCAAGCGCTGAGCGCGAGCGGCAGCGAGCGCGACGACGCTGTTGCCGACCTCCACGACCTGCTCCTTTCGGCCGCCCGCTTCGAGATCGGCCGCCGCCGCGAGGCGCTGGCGCACGTGCGCGGCGAGGATGTCGACGACCTCGCCACCCAGGCGGCCGACGACGCGCTGGTGGCGATCCTCTCGAAGCTTCACACGTTTCGCGGTGCGAGCCGCTTCACGACCTGGGCGTACAAGTTCGCGCTGCTCGAGGCGGGCGTGAGGGTGCGCCGGCGTGCGTGGCAGGGGCGCGAGGTGGTGCTCGAGCCGGAGACCTGGCCGTCGTTCGAGGACGACCGGCGCCCGCCCGTCGAGAGCGGACCCGAGCAGGCGGAGCTCCTCACCGCGCTGAAGCGGGCGGTGAGCGACACCCTCACGCCGCACCAGCGGAACGTGTTCACCGCTCTCGCCCTGAACGAGGTGCCGATCGACGTGCTCGCGGAGCGGATGGACACGACGCGCGGCGCGCTCTACAAGACCCTGCACGACGCCCGCGCGAAGCTGCGCGCGGAGCTGGTCGCGGCCGGGCACATGGAGGAGGTGAGCCCATGAGCGAGCGGAACGAGCGCCTCGAGCGCCTGCTCGGGCCGGTCGGCCCGGACATCGGCTGCGAGGAGTGCTTCGAGCGGCTGGACGAATACGTCGAGCTCGAGCTGCGCGGCGCGGACGCCGACGCCCGCGTGCCCGGGATGCGCGAGCACCTGGCCGGCTGCCCGGCCTGCCACGAGGAGCACGAGAGCCTGCGCACGCTTCTGTCGTAGCTAGGCGCGGCCGGCGGACAGCAGGCGGTGCAGGAAGCGCTGCGTCTCCGGCTGCCGCGGATCGCTCAGCACCCGCTCGGGCGCGCCGCGCTCGATGATGCGGCCGTCGTGGAGGACGCACACCTCGTTCGCCACGTCGCGGGCGAAGCCCCTCTCGTGGGTGGCGATCAGCATCGTCATGCCCTCCTCCTTCAGCTCCCGCACCACCTCGAGCACCTCACCCACCAGCTCGGGATCGAGCGCGCTCGTGATCTCGTCGAGCAGGAGGGCACGCGGCCGCGTGGCGAGCGCGCGCACGAGCGCCACGCGTTGCTGCTGGCCGCCGGATAGCCGGTCCGGGTAGTCGCGCTCGCGGTCACCGAGGCCGAAGCGGCGGAGCAGCTCGCGCGCGGACCCCGCGGCCTCCTCGCGGTCGAACCCGTGCGCGCGCGACGGCGCTAGGAGCACGTTGTCGATCACGCTCAGGTGCGGGAACAGGTTGTAGGCCTGGAACACCATCGCCAGTCGGCGGCGCGCCTGAACGGGGTCCACGGACGGGTCCGTGATCACCTCGCCGTCGAGCAGCACGTCGCCGTCGTCGATGTCCTCGAGGAGGTCGATGCAGCGCAGCAGCGTGGACTTGCCGGAGCCGGAGGCGCCGATCAGCGCGATCGCCTCGTGCTCGCGCACCGCCAGGTCGACCCCGCGCAGCACCTCCACCTCGCCGTAGGCCTTCGTCACCCCCTGCACCTCGAGCACCGGGGCGGTCGCGTTCATACCGGCGCCCCCGCGCTCCGCAGCAGGCGGTCGCGTGCGGTAATCCGGTCCACGATGCGCGCCAGCGGCACCGTCACCGCGAGGTACAGCACCGCGGCGGCCAGCAGCGGCGTGTAGTTGAACGTGGACGACGCGCTGATCTGCGCCACCCGGAACGCCTCGAGTGGCCCGAGGATCGACACGAGCGCCACGTCCTTCTGGAGCGCTATGAAGTCGTTCAGGAGCGGCGGGATCACCCGCCGGATCGCCTGCGGCAGCACCACGAATCGGGTGGACTGGACCGGCGTAAGCCCTAGCGACAGCGCGGCCGCCGTCTGGCTCGGGTGGATCGACT
>JBJMQK010000319.1:0-3418 GCA_045802735.1 Anaeromyxobacteraceae bacterium
TCGCGCAGCCGGACCTGGCCGCCGGCCTGGTTGACCCGGAGCAGGATCGCGCCGAACTGCTCGGGCGTCTGGAGCCGGGTCTGCGCGGTGATCGTGGCGTTGAGCTGCTGGCCCGCCACCGCGGGCGCGGCGCCGAACTGGCCGGCCGAGACCTGCGCGTTCTGGGCCTGGATCGCCGCGCTCACGTCGAGCGGGGTCAGGCTGAACGCCGCGAGCTGATCGGGGTTGAGCCAGACGCGCATCGCGTACTGCGCGCCGAACACCTGGACCTCGCCGACGCCGGGGACGCGGCTGATCGGATCCTGGAGCACCGAGAACACGTAGTCCGAGATGTCGTTGCGCACCATGCTGCCGTCCTCGGACACGAACACGGCGATGAGCAGGAAGTTGCGGTTCGACTTCGCGACGCGCACGCCCTGCCGCTGGACCTCCTGCGGGAGCTGCGGCATCGCGAGCTGCAGCTTGTTCTGCACCTGCACCTGCGCGATGTCCGGGCTCGTCCCGGCGTCGAAGGTGAGCGTCACCTGGGCGTTGCCGGACGAGTCCGACTGCGACGCCATGTAGCGCAGGTTGTCGAGCCCGTTCATGCGCTGCTCGATGACCTGGGTGACCGTGTCCTCGAGCGTCTTCGCCGACGCGCCGGGGTAGATCGCGTTCACCGTGATCTGCGGCGGCGCGATGGCCGGGTACTGCGACACTGGCAACCCGAGGATGGCGAGCCCGCCCGCCAGCATGATGATGAGGCCGACGACCCACGCGAAGATCGGTCGATCGATGAAGAACTGGGCCACGGGTGCTCCTCGGTGCTCCGGGTTCTGCTGCTGGACTAGCGGGAAGCCTGCTTCGGCGCGCTCGCCGGCACCGCCTTCACGTCGGCGCCGGGGCGGACCTTCTGGACGCCCTCGACGATGACCTGGTCGCCGGCCTTCACGCCCGCGGTGACGAGCCAGGCGTCGCCCACCGCGCGGTCGGTGGTGAGCTGGCGCCACTCGACCTTGCCCTGGGCGTTCACCACGAGCGCGGTGGGCAGGCCCTTCTGGTCGCGGGTGACGCCCTGCTGCGGGACGAGCAGCGCCTCAGGGTTCACGCCCTCCTCGAGGCGCGCGCGCACGAACATGCCGGGGAGGAGGTCCTTCTGCGGGTTCGGGAAGAGCGCGCGCAGCGCGATCGAGCCGGTGCTGGGGTCGACCGTGACGTCGGCGAACTGCAGCGCGCCCGGGACGCCGTACTCGCGGCCGTCCTCCAGCACGAGCTTCACCTTCGCGCTCCCCTTCCCGGCGCTCTGGAGCTTCCCCTCCGCGAGGTCGCGGCGCAGCTTCAGCACCTCCGCGCTCGACTGCGTGAGGTCCACGTACACGGGGTCGAGCTGCTGCACGGTGGCGAGCAGGGTCGCCTGCGCCGCCTGGACGTAGGCGCCCTCGGTCACCGCGGAGCGGCCGATGCGGCCCGACACCGGCGCGGTGACGGTGGTGTAGCCGATGTTGATGCGCGCGGTCTGCAGGGCGGCACGCGCGGCGGCGACGTCCGCGTCGGAGCCCTTGAGCGTGGCGAGCGCGTTGTCGTACTCCTGCTTGCTCACGGCGTTGTCCTTCACGAGGTCGCTGTAGCGCTGCGCGGTGAGCTTCGCGTTCGCGAGCGTCGCCTCGGCGCGCGCGAGCTGCGCCTTCGCGCCCTCGAGCGCCGCCTGGTACGGCGCCGGGTCGATGCGGAAGAGCGCCTGCCCCTCCTTCACGTCGGCGCCCTCGGTGAAGAGCCGCTTCAGGACGATGCCGTTCACGCGCGCGCGCACCTCCGCCACGCGGAACGCCGAGGTGCGGCCCGGCAGCTCCTTCGTGAGCGTCAACGCGGTGGGGGTCACGGTGACGACGCCGACCTCCACCGGGGCGGGCGGCGGGGCGGCCGCGGGCTTCTTCGAGCAGCCCGCCACGAGGGCGAGCCCGACGGCGAGGGCGGTCGAGGTGTGCGTGCTCATTCGCGCTTTCTGTTGATCGGGGGCCGGTTCCTGCGGAGGCCGCATCCGCGCACATCCTGGGTTGACAAGTCAATACTGGACGGTTCAGTTTAGCTTAATCATGGGTCAGACCGGCGCCACGCCTTCCGTCGAGACGCTCCCAGCGAAGCGACGGCAGATCCTCGCCGGGGCACGGCAGGTCTTCGGCGAGCTGGGGTTCGAGCGGGCGAGCGTCGACCTGATCGCCGGGCGCGCCGGGGTCTCGAAGGCCACCGTCTACAACCACTACGAGGACAAGAAGGCGCTCTTCGTCGCCGCGGTCACCCAGGAGGCGGACGACATGCGCGCGGGCCTCGGCGCCTGCGTCGGCGCGCCCGACGGCGACGTCGAGCAGGCGCTCCAGGTCGTCGGCGAGAAGGTGATGGCGCTCTTCCTCTCGCCGGCGGTGGTGGGCCTGTACCGCCACGCCATCGCAGCGGCGCACCTGCCCGACGTCGGGCAGACGATCTTCGAGCGGGGCCCGCGCGTCATCCACGCGGCCATCGCGTCCTACCTCGAGCGCTGGCAGCGCGCGGGCGCGCTGCGCATCGACGATCCGCTCTCGGCCGCGGTGCAGTTCGTCGCGCTGTGCCAGGGCGATCTGGCGACGCGCTCGCGCCTCGGGATCCTCGTCTATCCGGCGGACGCCGAGGTGCGCGAGACGGTGCGGCGCGCGGTGCGGACGTTCGTGCGCGCCTACCGGCCGTGAGCCGCGAACCCGGCGGACCCTCGCCCGCTCGCTGCGCGAGGGCCGTGGTCGCCGCAGCGCCGCTCCGTTGCGTGAGGGTCCGCCGGCGTCCACCGTTACGGCTGGGCCGTTCGTCTTCATCACTCACCGTGAACGGCAGGGGGCGAGGATGCGTGGGATGTCGAGGAAGGCGCGGTTCGGGGCGGCGCTGGCGGGCGCGGCGTTCCTCTTGACGGCGACGCCGGTCTTCGCCGCGGACGGGGCCGCCCCGGCGCAGGGCGACACGTCGGCGAAGCCGGAGAAGCACCACAGCAAGGCGAAGGGCGCGGCGGTGGGCGGCGTCGGCGGCGCGGTCGTCGGCGGGAAGAAGGGCGCGGCCGCGGGCGCGGCGGGTGGCGCGCTCGTCCAGCACCACAAGAACAAGAAGGCGGCGAAGAAGGCCGCGAAGTCCGAGACCTCCACCGCGCAGTAGCGGGCGTCCCGGTCGGCTCTGCGCACCCAGGGTCGCCGTGCACCTGCACGGCATACCCGGGCGCGTCGCCGCTCCTCGGCACCGCGCGGCACCTGACCTAGGCCTTTCGAGGCCTGGCGCTTCCCGCCACCCGCGCCCGCGCTCTGGCGCGATGCTCGCACTGAGCGGAAACGACCCGCCGCGGGGGCGGATGGGAGAGGCCCCCGTGACGCTCCGTTCCCGCCTTCGCAGCGCAATCGACGCCACCCGCGGCGCCGCGGCGCGCGAG
>JBJMQK010000491.1:0-4228 GCA_045802735.1 Anaeromyxobacteraceae bacterium
CGCCGCCTGGAGCGATTCCTCGCTCTTGCGCGCGGCGAGCGAGGAAGCGCGAGGATAGATGGAGCTCGAGACGGCAGCACGGCGCATCCATTCGTACGACGTCCGGTCCCACCGCATCGTGTGCGGCGCGCCCGGGCAGATGAACTCGACGAAGCACCCCGGGGGCGTGAACTGCCCCGAGTGCCTGCGAGTCCTGGCCGACGAGCGCGACGGGGTGCTCCCCGCCGACGCGGCCGCGACGACGCACTGACGACGATCAGTGAAGTGACGCCCGGACGGGGCGCGGGGGGAGAGTTCTCCCCGCGCTCGACCGTTGGCATGACCCACCCCGTGGGAACCGCCGCGCGGCGCCTCCACGCCCCGCACAAGTGGTTGAACGCGACGCTCGCCCGGATGACTGTACTGGGTGGCGCGACAATCAATCACGAGGGAGGGGTCCGTGACCGAAACGGCTCCCACGCAGCAGCCGTCGGCGAAGCGCTGGCTCCAGCTCGTCTTCGGCGTCTTCTGCATGGTTCAGATCGCGAACCTGCAGTACGGGTGGACGCTCTTCGTCGGGCCCATCGATCAGAAGTTCCACTGGGGGCGCACCGCGATCCAGGTCGCCTTCACGCTGTTCGTGCTCACCGAGACCTGGCTCGTCCCCATCGAAGGCTACCTCGTCGATCGCTTCGGGCCGCGCGTGGTGGTCGTGTGCGGCGGCGTCCTGGTCGGCCTGTCGTGGGTGATGAACGCCCACGCGGCGTCGCTCGCGGCGCTCTACGCGGCGGCCGTGGTGGGCGGCGTCGGGGCGGGGGCCGTCTACGGCACCTGCGTCGGCAACGCGCTCAAGTGGTTCACCGACAGGCGCGGCCTCGCGGCCGGCCTCACCGCCGCGGGGTTCGGCGCGGGCTCGGCGCTCACCGTCGCGCCCATCGCGAACACGATCAAGGCCGCCGGCTACGAGGCCGCGTTCCTGCGCTTCGGGATCGTGCAGGGGGTCCTCGTCATCCTGTTCGCGCTCGTCCTGCGCTCGCCGCGAGCGGGCGAGGTGCCCGCGCCGGTGGTGACGAGGACCTTCCAGCAGTCGACGCGCGACTACCGGCCGATGGAGGCGGTGAAGAGCCCGATGTTCTGGATCATGTACGTCATGTTCGTCATGGTCGCGACGGGTGGCCTCATGGTCGTCGCCCAGCTCGCGCCGATGGCGAAGGACTTCAAGGTCGCAGACGCGCGGGTGAGCATCCTCGGGCTCGCGATGCCGGCCGTCACGTTCGCGCTCTCGATCGATCGCGTCATGAACGGCATCACGCGACCGTTCTTCGGCTGGGTGTCGGACCACGTCGGGCGAGAGCGGACCATGTTCGGCGCCTTCCTGCTCGAGGGCGCAGGGATCCTCCTCCTGCGCACCTACGCCCACGACCCGGTGCTGTTCGTGGTGCTGTCCGGCTGCGTGTTCTTCGCCTGGGGTGAGATCTACAGCCTGTTCCCCGCGACGTGCGCCGACATCTATGGCAAGAAGTACTGCACGACGATCTACGGGATGCTCTACACGGCGAAGGGGACGGCCTCGTTGCTCGTGCCGGTGTCAGCCTACATGAGCCTGCGAAACGGCTGGTCCGCGGTGTTCCTCACCGCGGCGTGCCTCGACTTCACCGCCGCGGCGCTCGCGATCCTCGTGCTCAAGCCTGCTCGCGCACGCGCGATGAGCAACGCCCTCATCCCGGACGCCATGGGCATCACCCGGGTCTAGGAGAGCCGGACCATGCACGAAGCAAGCTCGATCGCGACGCTGCTCGAGAGGGGCGCGCCCGACGCGAGCGCGATCTGCGCGCCGGAGAGCGCCGCGCCGCTGCGCTACCGCGACCTCTCCGCGCTGGCCCGCCGCACGGTCGAGACCCTGAACGGCCTCGGGATCGGCCGCGGCGACCGCGTCGCCATGGTGCTGCCGAACGGCCCGGAGATGGCCGCCGCCTTCGTCTGCCTCGCCGCGGGCGCCACCACCGCGCCGCTCAACCCGAGCTACCGGGCGGAGGAGTTCGAGTTCTACCTCACCGATCTCCGCGCCAAGGCGCTCGTGGTGGAGGCGGGCGCCGAGACGCCGGCGCGCGCCGTCGCGAAGAAGCTCGGCGTCCCGATCGTGGAGCTCCGCGCCGAGCGCGCGAGGGGCGCGGGCAGCTTCGCGCTCACGCCGCTCGAGTCGATGGGCGGCGCGCCCGACCGCGGCGGGTTCTCGTCCGGTGAAGACATCGCGCTCGTGCTCCACACCTCCGGGACGACGTCGCGCCCGAAGATCGTCCCCTTGCAAGGGAAGAACGTGCTCGCGACGGCGCGGCACATCGTCGGGACGCTGTCGCTCACGCCCGACGACGTCTGCCTCAACATCATGCCGCTCTTCCACATCCACGGGCTCATGGCGGCGACGCTCTCCTCGCTCGCCGCCGGAGCGCGGGTCTCCTGCTCACCGGGCTTCAACGCGCTCAAGTTCTTCGCGTGGCTCGACGAGGTGAAGCCCACCTGGTACACGGCCGTCCCCACGATGCACCAGGCCATCCTGGCCCGGGCGGACCGCAACGCCGAGATCGTCGCCCGCTCGCGGCTGCGCTTCATCCGCTCGTCGTCGGCGTCCTTGCCGCCGCAGGTCATGGCGGAGCTGGAGCAGACCTTCCGCGCGCCGGTCATCGAGTCGTACGGCATGACCGAGGCGGCGCACCAGATGGCGTCGAACCCGCTGCCGCCGCGCGCGCGCAAGCCGGGGTCGGTCGGCGTCGCCGCGGGCCCGGAGATCGCGATCATGGACGAGGCCGGGAGCCTCCTCCGCGCGGGCGACGTGGGCGAGGTGGTGATCCGCGGGCCGAACGTGACCGCCGGCTACGAGGCGAACCCGGAGGCGAACGCCAAGGCGTTCACGAACAGCTGGTTCCGCACCGGCGACCAGGGCCTCCTCGACGACGAGGGGTACCTGCGGCTCACGGGCCGCCTCAAGGAGCTCATCAACCGCGGCGGCGAGAAGATCTCGCCGCTCGAGGTGGACGAGGTCCTCATGGACCACCCCGCCGTCCAGCAGGTCGTGACGTTCGGCATGCCGCACGACAAGCTCGGGGAGGACGTCGCGGCCGCGGTCGTGCTGCGCGAGGGCCAGTCCGCGACCGAGCGCGAGCTGCGCGACTTCGCGGCGACGCGCCTCGCGGACTTCAAGGTGCCGCGCAAGATCCTGCTCCTGCCCGAGATCCCGAAGGGCGCGACCGGCAAGCTCCAGCGCATCGGCCTCGCGGCGAAGCTCGGGCTCGGGGCGTAGGATCGCGGACTCCGAGGGCGGAGCGATGGCGCACTGGGTCCGGTTCGATCGCGGCGGGAACCTCGGCTTCGGAACCCTCGAGACCGGCGCCATCCACGTCCACGAGGGCGACCTCTTCGGCTCGCCGCGCGGCACCGCCGAGACCGTGCCGCTCGCGTCGGTCGCGCTCCTCACGCCGACCCGCCCGACGAAGCTCATCGGCCTCGTCAACAACTACCGCGAGGCCGCCGCGAAGAGCGGGGCGCCCATCCCGCAGGAACCGCTCTGGTTCATCAAGGCGCCGAGCGCGTACCTCGACCCGGGCCGGCCCATCCGGCTCCCGGCGCACGACGTCGGCAAGGTCATCTACGAGGGCGAGCTGGGGGTCGTCATCGGACGGACGGCGCGGGACGTCGCCGAGGCCGACGCCGACGGCTACATCTTCGGCTACACCTGCGTGAACGACGTCACCGCGCTCGACCTCCTCACTCGCGATCCGGCGTTCGCCCAGTGGTCGCGCGCGAAGAGCTTCGACACCTTCGGCCCGTTCGGCCCCGCGATCGCGACCGGCCTCGATCCCCTGAAGCTGCGGGTGAACACCATCTTCAAGGGCAAGGTCCGGCAGGACTACCCCTGCAGCGACATGATCTTCGGGCCGCGCGCCCTCGTCGCCCACCTCTCGCGCGAGCTGACGCTCCTCCCGGGCGACGTCATCGCCTGCGGCACGTCGCTCGGCATCCTCCCGATCCGCGCCGGCAGCACGGTCGAGGTTGCGATCGAGGGGATCGGCACGCTCACGAACCCCGTCGAGGCCTCGGGAGGTGCGGCGTGAAGATCTGCGTCGTCGGCGCCGGCGCGATCGGCGGGCTCTTCGCGGTGAAGCTCGCGCTCGCCGGCGAGGACGTGACCGCGCTCGTGCGCGGCGCGAACCTCGCCGCGATCCGCGAGCACGGCCTCCGGCTCCTCATGGAC
>JBJMQK010000593.1:0-10206 GCA_045802735.1 Anaeromyxobacteraceae bacterium
CGAATGTGTACGGGTCGCGGCTGACGGCGAGGTGGCCGACGGCTGGCTGGCGTACGCGGATGCCGGCTCGCACGACCCATGGGACGGCGACTCGGACACGAGAGCGGACGACCCGCTGCTGCTCTACTTCACCTCGGGTACGACGGCGCAGCCGAAGCTCGTCGAGCACACCCACGCCTCGTACCCGGTAGGGCATTTGTCGACCATGTACTGGATCGGACTGCGCCCCGGAGACGTCCACCTCAACATCTCGTCGCCGGGGTGGGCGAAGCACGCCTGGAGCAACGTCTTCGCCCCGTGGAACGCCCAGGCCTGTGTCTTCATCCACAACTACACCCGGTTCGACCCGGCCCGGCTGATGGGCGAGATGCAGCGCTGCGGGGTGACCAGTTTCTGCGCGCCGCCGACCGTCTGGCGGATGCTCATCCAGGCCGACCTGTCCGCGCTGCGCACCCCGCCGAGCAAGGTGGTCGGCGCCGGGGAGCCGCTGAACCCCGAGGTCATCGAGCAGGTGCAGAAGGCCTGGGGCCTGACGATCCGGGACGGCTTCGGCCAGACCGAGACCACTGTCATGATCGCGAACACGCCGGGCCAGCCGGTCCGGCCCGGATCGATGGGCCGGCCGGTGCCCGGATACCGGATCGCGCTCATCGACCCGGCGACCGGCCAGCACGCCGACGAGGGTGAGATCTGCATCGACCTGGACCGGCGCCCGCTCGGGCTGATGGTGGGCTACCACGGCGACGCGGAACTGACCGACGAACGGATGGCAGGCGGCTACTACCACACCGGCGACATCGGCTCTCGGGACGCCGACGGCTACATCACGTACGTCGGCCGCACGGACGACGTGTTCAAGGCGTCGGACTACCGCATCTCACCGTTCGAGCTGGAGAGCGTGCTGCTGGAACACGAGGCGGTGGTCGAGGCCGCGGTCGTGCCGTCACCGGATGCGCTACGCCTGGCCGTGCCCAAGGCGTACGTCGTGCTGGCGGAGGGCTGGGAACCCACCGGGGAGACCGCGCAGGCGATCTTCGCGCATTGCCGCGAGCACATGTCGCCGTTCGCGCGCATCCGGCGGATCGAGTTCGCGGAACTGCCGAAGACCATCTCCGGAAAGATCCGTCGGGTGCAGTTGCGCGACGCGGAACAGTACAAGCACGCCGAGCCGGACGCGGCGCCGGCGGGCGAGTTCCGGGATTTCTGACCGGCCGAGCGTCGGGCGGTCAGGCGTTGCGCACGGCGGCCGCGTCGTGCAGGTCCAGAATCTGCACAGCCTGCTCGCGCATCTCCACCTTGCGCACCTTGCCGGTCACCGTCATCGGGAACCCGTCCACCACGTGGACGTACCGCGGAATCTTGTAGTGCGCCAGCTTGCCCGAGCAGAACTCGCGGACCGCGTCCGCCGTCAACGGGTCGGCGCCGGGCCGCAGAATGACCCAGGCCATCAGCTCCTCGCCGTACTTCGCGTCGGGTACGCCGATCACCTGGACGTCGGCGACATCCGGATGGGTGTAGAGGAACTCCTCCACCTCGCGCGGGTAGACGTTCTCGCCTCCGCGCAGCACCATGTCCTTGATGCGGCCGACGATGTTCACGTACCCGTCGTCGTCCATCGTGGCGAGGTCGCCGGTGTGCATCCAGCGGCCGGCGTCGATCGCGAGGTGCGTCGAGCGCGGGTCCTCCCAGTAGCCGAGCATCACCGAGTACCCGCGGGTGCACAGCTCGCCCGTGGTCCCGCGCGGCGCGACGCGCCCGGTCCCCGGGTCCACGACCTTGATCTCGACGTGCGGGTGCACGCGCCCGACCGTCGCGACGCGCTTCTGCAGCGGATCGTCCACCGCGCTCTGCGTCGACACCGGCGACGTCTCCGTCATGCCGTAGCAGATCGTCACCTCGGGCATGTGCATGTCCTTCTGCACCCGCTTCATCACCTCCACCGGGCACGGCGAGCCCGCCATGATGCCCGTGCGCAGCGTCGAGAAGTCGGTCTTCGCGAAGTCGGGGTGGTCGAGCTCGGCGATGAACATCGTCGGGACGCCGTAGAGCGCCGTGCAGCGCTCCTCCTGCACCGTGCGCAGCACCGCGCCGGGCTCGAAGCTCTCGCCGGGGTAGACCATGCACGCACCGTGCGTCGTGATGGCCAGGTTCCCGAGCACCATCCCGAAGCAGTGGTAGAGCGGCACCGGGATGCACACGCGGTCCCGCTCCGTGTAGCGCAGCGTCTCGCCGATGAAGAAGCCGTTGTTGAGGATGTTGTGGTGGCTGAGCGTCGCGCCCTTCGGGAACCCGGTCGTGCCGCTCGTGTACTGGAGGTTGATGGCGTCGTCGGGGTCGAGCGTCCGCTCGCGCGCATCGAGCTCGCCGGCCCCGGCGCGGCGCCCCTCCTCCAGCAGCGCGCTCCACTCGTCGTCGATGACGAGCGTCTGGCGGTGCTCGGGGCAGCGCTGCACCGCGTCCCGCACCATGCCGACGTAGTCCGCCCCGCGGAACGCCTTCGCGATGATGAGGAAGCTCGTCCCCGACTGCTTCAGCACGTGCTCGAGCTCGTGCGCGCGGTAGGCGGGGTTCACGTTCACGAGCACCGCTCCGATGCGGGCGGTCGCGTACTGCGTCACCACCCACTCGGCGCGGTTCGGGGACCAGATCCCGACGCGGTCGCCCTTCTTCACGCCGCGGGCGAGGAGGCCCCGCGCGACGAGGCCGGTCTGTTCCCACAGCTCGCGATACGTCGCGCGGTACCCCTGGTAAGGCACCACCAGCGCGTCGCGGTCGGCGTGTCGCTCCGCGGTGCGGCGCAGGTTCTCCCCGATAGTCTCCCCGAGAAGAGGGACATCACTCGTGCCGTGCACGTAGGAGGGCGCGGGCATGAAAACCTCGCAGAAGGAAGCCCGCGAGGGTATCCGGGTCAGCGGAACTTGTGAAGGCACGGCTCGGGGCGCAGGGTTGCGTCGTGAGCCGCGATCTGCTGTGATCCGTACCAAGGGAAAACCGATGACCCCCGCGGGCCCAGCGGAGCACCTCGAAGCCGCCGCCGCGCTGCGCGCGCGGCTCGGTGTGGCCGTCACGTCCCCGCAGGGCGGGTGCGGGATCCCGTCGATCGACGAGGAGCACGCGATCTGCGCCGCCGCTCGCAACGCGGCGCTCGAGGCGCTCGAACGGAATGACCCCGCGGCGCTCGCGCTCGCGCTCTCCCGGTACCGGGCGCTCACCGAGGCGCACTTCCGCTCGGAGGAGGACCTCATGCTCGCCTGCGCGTTCCCGCAGGCGACGCCGCACGCCGCCGCGCACGCGCAGTACCTCGCCTTCGTCGACCGCTGCGCCGCCGAGCTGGGGCGCGCAGGGGTCACGTCCACCGTGCGGACGTGGATCGGCGAGGGCATCCCGCAGTGGTTCTCCGTTCACCTCGCGAACGACGATGCCATCGCCCGCCACGTCGCGCGCACGCGCGCCGTGGTCGAGCGCGACGTGCCGTGGCGCGCCGGCGTTCCGGAGTGCGGCGGCCAGCCGGCGGAGGAGGAGATCCCCGCCACGCCCGCCGCCGCCGACGGCAGGCTCGGCCCGGCGAAGGCGCACGCGGCCGCGCTGTCGCGCGCGCTGGAGGGCGGCGACCTCGACGAGGCGCGGCGCGTCCTCGGGGCGCTCGGCGCCGGGCTGCGCACCCTGTTCACGGCCGAGGAGCGCCTCATGGCCGAGTCCGCCTACGTCGGCGCCGCGCACCACGCGCTCGCGCACGACCTCATCCTCGCGGACCTGGCGCTGCTCGGCCGCGCGATCGACAAGGGGTCGGCGGAAGCGCGGGCGCGCTGGACCCGGCTCCGCAGCGCGATGTGGCTCGAGGCGCACCGCACGCACGCGGACGCGGCCCTCGAGGCGCACCTCGCCGCGCGCGACGAGCAGGGCGCTCCCTCGGACGGGCGTTGACTCGACCGCGGCACCGCGCGCCGCTATGTTCGCGGTAGCGAATGCAAGAAGTCTTCGGCAACACCCTCGGCCTCAAGCCCAGCCAGCTTCACCACCTGCGCCGCACCTACCGGCGCCGCGTCGACGCCGAGGCGATCGTCTCGCCCGAGCTCGCCCGCCACCTCTCCGAGATGTCGCGGGAGACGAACCGCCAGATCGGCGTGCTCCTCGACCGCAAGGGCGACGTGAACGCCGTCATCGTCGGCGATGCGCGCAAGCTCGAGCTGCCCGACGTCGGGCGCGCACGCGCCGGCTCGCACCGCCTCCGCGGCCTGCGGCTCGTGCACACGCACCTGAACGGCGAGCCGCTCTCGCGCGACGACCACACCGACCTCGCGCTCCTCCGGCTCGACCTCGTCGCGGCGATCGAGGTGGGGGAGGACGGGCTGCCGGGCAAGGTGCACTACGCCCACCTCCTGCCCGAGAATGCGACCGGCGCGATGTGGAAGGACGACGCCGCCGCGAGCGTCCACGAGCTCGCGTACGACGCCATCGGCGGCGCGCTGGCGCTCGAGGACGAGTTCGCGCGCGCGTCGGCGCTGCGCCGGACCGGCGGCCGCGAGCGGGCGCTGCTCGTCGGCTTCGGCGAGGGGCGCGCGCGCGGCCGCGCCGCAGCGGAGGCGTCGCTCGAGGAGCTGCGCGAGCTCGCCCGGACGGCGGGCGTGGCGGTGGTCGATGCGACGCTGCAGATGCGCCGCGAGATCGACCCGCGCTTCCTCATCGGCAAGGGCAAGCTCGAGGACATCCTGCTCCGCTCCATGCAGCTCATGGCGGACATCATCGTGTTCGACTGGAACCTCTCGCCGTCGCAGGCGCGCGGCATCGCCGAGGCGACGAGCCTCAAGATCCTCGACCGCACGCAGCTCATCCTCGACATCTTCGCGCAGCGGGCGCAGTCGGCCGACGGGAAGCTCCAGGTGGAGCTGGCGCAGCTCAAGTACCGCTACCCGCGCCTCGTCGGCCGCGACGACTCGCTCTCGCGGCTCGCCGGCGGCATCGGCGGGCGCGGCCCCGGCGAGACGAAGCTCGAGATCGACCGCCGCCGCGTGCGCGACCGCATCACCGCGCTCGAGCGGCGCATCGAGAACCTCTCCGCGAACCGCGCCATCCGCCGCAAGCAGCGCAACGAGAAGGATCTCCCGGTCATGTCGATCGTCGGCTACACCAACGCCGGCAAGTCGACGCTCCTCAACGCGCTCACCGCGTCGAAGGTGCTCGCCGAGGACGTGCTCTTCGCGACGCTCGACCCGACGAGCCGGCGGCTGCGCTTCCCGCGCGACCGCGAGGTCATCATCACCGACACGGTGGGCTTCATCCGCGACCTGCCCGAGGACCTCGTGAACGCCTTCCGCGCCACGCTCGAGGAGCTCGGCGACGCCGACCTGCTCCTGCACGTGGTGGACGCGTCCGACCCGCGGCTCGACGACCAGATGGCGGCGGTCGAGGGGATCCTCGGCGACCTCGGCCTCCTCGAGAAGCCGCGCCTCCTCGTCTTCAACAAGGCCGACAAGCTCCCGGGCGTGCAGGCGGCTCAGCTCGCGCACCTGCGCGGTGGCGTCGCCATCTCGGCGCAGGCGCGCGAGGGGCTCGACGAGCTGCTCCGGCGCTGCGATCGCGCGCTCTGGAGTGACGGGAAGGCGATCCCCGCACCGGTGCGCCCCTTCCCCATCGCCTCCGGCGCCCCCGACCGGGACGACGGCGAGCCCACCCGGCTCTTCCCCGCGGCGGTGGCGCCGTTGCAGAAGGCCTGATGGCGGTGGTCGATGACGAGGACGCTCGAGATGGGGGGTCTCGGGTCGCGCGGCGCGTGAACCGGCCGCCGCCGGTGGTGCGCGGCCGGGCGATGGCATAACTTCCGCCCTCGATGCGTCTCCTCCGCGCTCCCGCCGCCAGCGCCCTCGCCTTCGCGGTCGCCCTCACCTGCGGCGGATGCCGCGGCCAGGCCGACGCCGACGCGCGCGAGCGCGCGTTCGCGGCGGGGCGGGACCCCGCGTCCGCGGCGTTCGACTTCGAGAAGCCCCTCGCCGCGCTGGCCATCCCGGCGGAGGACGCGGCCTCGCGGCTCGGCTCGTTCGCCTGGGAGGCGAAGGTCTCGTGGTCCGCCGCGAAGCCGGGCGCCTCGGCCGTGCGGGCGACCGAGCACCACCGCGTGCGCCAGCTCGCGAGCGGCGAGTTCGAGGCGGAGGCGGACCTCGACCCCGGCACCGGCCCCGGCGCCGAGACCGGGAAGCAGGTCGTGTTCACCGGCGGCGTGACCTACGCACACGCGAAGTGGGCGCCCTTCCGCGAGCGCCCCGCCGACCGCGGGCGCGACGCGCGGCGCTTCCGCGACGACAGCTTCGGGGCCGCCGCGGCGGTGGCGGCGCTGCTCGGGCCGTCGCTGCGGGCCACGCCCGCGGGCGAGGCCACGGTGCTCGGGCGCAGCGCGCGGCGGTACGCGCTCTCGTTCGCGGCCGCTCCGCCGAGCGCGCCGCCCATGCCTCCCGAGGGCCTCCCCGACGGCGGCTACGACGCGGACACGCGCCGCCACCTCGACTTCCTCGACGGCCGCCTGCCGACGGCAGCGCAGGGACAGCTGGTCCTCGATGCGCGCAGCGGCGTCCCGCTCGCGGTCGAGCTGACGGCGGCGTTCGCGCAGCGCTCCGACCCTCAGCTCGAGGTCAAGGTCGAGCTCTCGGCCGCGATGACGACGCTCGGCAGCCGCGTCGCCGCCGTCGCAGCGCCGAAGGGTGCGCTGCCCGACGACCGGAAGCCGAAGGGCGTCGCGCGCGCGCTCGAGGCGGCCGGCCTCGCGAAGCGGCGCGCGCCCGCCGCCGAGGACGGCGGCGAGGACGAAGAGCGCGGCGACGACGCGCCCGCCGAGTAGCCGAGCCCTGGCCTCACGAGCACGCATCGCGCCGGGCGAAGTCCTACCTTCTCGGTGGGAGGAACCCGACCATGCAGAGGACAGCCGTCACGCTCGCGCTCGCGGCGCTCACCGCGTGCGCAGGCTCGCGCTCGCACGAGAACGCAGCCCCCAAGGTCTCGGACGCCGACTTCGCCCGCCTCGGCCCCGAGCAGATGGCCCCGGTGGACCAGGCGCGACAGGCGGTGAACGCCGCCCGCGACGAGCTCGCCCGCGCGCGCCTGCGGCAGCAGCAGATGCAGAACGAGGCGGCGCTCGCGCAGGCCGACCGCACCGCGGCCGACGCCGACGCGCAGCGCGCCGCCGCGGAGGCCAAGACCGCGAACGACAGCCGCGAGCCCGCTGCGCTCCAGCGCGTCCAGCAGCTCCAGCAGCAGTCGTCGTTGCGGCGGCAGGCCGCCGACGCGCACCTCGACTACGCGAACAAGCTCGGCGCGGCGCGCGCGGCGCAGGTCACCTCGGCGCAGCGGCAGGTGGACCTCGCCGAGGCGCAGCTCGAGTGGACGAAGCTGCAGGCGCTCCAGGCCGGCGGCGTCCCGGCTGCCGCGAAGTACGACCAGGCCGCGTTCCAGAAGCGCTACCAGGACGCGCGGCAGGCGGCCGACCAGTCGTTCCAGCAGGCGCGCGATCTCGAGACGCAGTCGATCGTCGCGCAGCGCCGCTACGAGGACGTGACGCGCCAGCTGCAGGCCTGGCTCGGCACGGGTCGCGCGGGCTGAGGCACAGCGCCAGAGGGGCGTCGCGCTACCGTACGCCCCAGCCGAAGGTCTTCTCGCGCGCCCACTTCCAGGGGCGCGCGAGGAGGAACACCACCGCCACGAGTGCGAGCGCCAGCATCGCAACACCTGCGAGCGCGACCGGCGTGACGACGAGGACGAGCGCCGCCGCCTCGATCAGGCTTCCGCGCGGCGCGAGGTAGCACCCTGCGAGCCCCAGGACCTCGAGCGTCAGGATCGCCGGGACGGCCCACACGGTGAGCCACCCCCAGCGGCGCCAGGCGTAGAGCCACGGGGGCATCGAACGGCGACCGTAACCGGGTTGGACAGCCATCGCGGAGCCCTCGGAGTCACAAGCAACGTTCGTGGCAACCTAAACGAGTGAGCAAGCGGACACTAGCGAGAATAGACGCCTGATTCTGTGACATCACGTCCCCTGGAGGGGTGAGTGACCGCGAGCCTCACACGGTGAGTGATTGCGAAACGTTCGAAGCGTTCGGGTCGTCGCGCGACGTGCCTGCGCCACTCGACCATGAGACAGCGATCCTGGACGACGAGGATCCCGTCGAGCGCGAGCTCCAGCGCGGCCTGATCATTGCGGATTCCCGACTGGAACCCCACGATGCGCGGCCGCGCGCGCTCCGGATCCCCGACGTGAGGCGGGATGTCCCGGGCGCGCCGGAACACATCGACCAGATCGACCGGCGGGGGGACGTCCGTGACCTTCCGGTACACCTGTTTCCCGAGGATCTGGGTCACCTCGGGGTAGTAAACCGGCACCGGGATGACCTCGGCTCGGCGCCCATCACGTACTCGGGGACGAAGAACGCGGGCCGATCCGCCTGCCGCTCCGTCCGCAGGGCGGCCAGGCGCGGTTTTCTGGACGGCGCGGAGCGCGCGCCTACCATGCGGTGGACGGCCGCCCCACGCGCGGCGCGAACAGCGAGGAGCGAGATGAACGAGCGGAAGGCGGCGGGTACGGCGGTGGTGACCGAGAGCGCGGCGCAGGGCGTGTTGCGCCGCGGATCGCCGGCGCCCCTCGCCGCCGACGAGGAGCGCGCGCTGCGCATGCGCCTCGGCGCATCGCTCCCGCGCGGCGCGACGCTCGACCGGCTCGCGGTGGCGAGCGACGCGGACATCGAGGTGCTCGCGTACGAGCTCGAGGCGTTCCTGAAGCTGCGCGCCGAGCGCGGCTCCGCACCGCGCGCCGCCGCGGTGGCCGTGCCGACCGCCTCGCGCGCGAAGGAGAAGATCGTGCGCGCGCTCAGGAAGAAGCCCTAGCGCCCTCCGCTCACTCCATCAGCGCGAGCAGGCCCTCTCCCGCGAGCGCGAGCTTCGGCTCCTCGCGCTCCCACGCCCCGCCCGCCGCGAGCAGGTCCCCGAGGACCGGCACGGAGCGCGGATTCTTCCACCAGTCCGTGTCGCAGCGCTCGACGAGCTCGCGGCGGAGCGCCTCCGCCCGCGCCGCGCCGCGCAGCGCCGCGCGGTGGGCTCCGCCGTCGGCGTCGCGCGCCGCGAGGCCGTAGGGCCAGGCCGCGAGCGACGCCGCGGTGAGCGCGTCGCGGTGAGCCTCGTGCCACGCCGCCCCGCTCGCGCCTCGCTCCACCTCGGCTGCGACCCGCAGCGCGGCGGCGCGCGCGCGGAGGCGGAAGAGCTGGCGCAGCGCCAGCGCGCGGGAGAGGTCGCCGGCGTGCTTCCGCTCGACGTCGAGGCGCGCGGCGAGGAACCCCGGGTCCTGGAGCAGCCCCGCGAGGAGCACACCCATCGTGGATGACGCCGCGGGTGCGCGCCGGTGCGGCGGCGCGGCGGCGTTCGCGAGCGCGGCACCGGCGGCCTCGAAGACCCCGGCGTAGTCGGTGGCGCCGCCCTGCCGCCGCAGGGACACGCGCGTCCCGAGCGCGTGCGCGCCAGGCCACGCGCCCCGCCGGGAGGCGTCGTCGATGCGCACGCGCCCCAGCTCGAGCCGGAGCGGCGCGGCGGTCTTCTCGAGCACGATGGCGAGCACGCCGCGCGGGAAGAGCCCGTCCCAGCCGTGGAGCGCGAGCGCGAACAGGAGGTCGGCGCGCGCGAGGTCGCCCGACGGCGGCAGGGAGAGCCCCGCCTCGCGGCGGACGAGCCAGCCGAGGACGTCGCGGTAGCCGTCGTCGGTCCCTGCGAGGAGGAGGTCGGCCTCGACCACCGCTTCCCACTCCGGCAGGAGCGCCACCTCGGACCGCGCGCGCGCCCGCTTCTCGACGGCCGCCTCGCGCGCGGCGAGGTTCGAGGCCTCGGCCACGGCGCGCCCGAACGCGAGCCGCCGCCCCCGGTCGCGCTCGCCGAGGAGCGCGAGCGCCGCGTCGTCGAGGGCGACGGGGCCGTCGGGGCCGAGGGCGTGCGCCTCGCCCTCGGCCTCGCGCCACGCCTCCTCCTCCTCGGCCTGGACGCGCTCGACGCGCAGCGCCGCGACGCGGCTCGCGAGGTCCGGCTCTCCCCTCGCGACGAGCTGGGCGATGGTGTCCCTGTGCGCGGCGCGGTGGTGCGCGTCGAAGATCGCGCCGATCGCCGGCGCCGGCTCGAGGCCGGAGACGTGGCGCCAGCGCTCCGCCTCGAGCTCGCCGACGAGGGCGTCCAGCTCGGCCCGGA
>JBJMQK010000634.1:0-11324 GCA_045802735.1 Anaeromyxobacteraceae bacterium
AGCGCGGCGCCCTCGAGCGGCGCCGCGGCGATTGCCGTGCCAGGGTAGGTCCGCAGGAAGGCGACCCCGCTTCGCTCGAACCAGCGCTGCACCTCGGCGAGCGTGTGGCGGTGCTCCTCCGGGTGGAGGTACTGGTCGCGCAGCCACGCCTCGCGACGCGCCGGCTCCGCCGCCCTGTCGCGGAGCACGGAATCCAGGGGGACGAAGCGCAGGCCGGTGAGGCGCGCGACGGCCCGGCGCAGCCGGTGGGGCAACCTGGCGTAGGCGTTGTAGAGGCCGAGCACGATGAACCCGCCGGGGCGCACGAGCCGCGCGAGGGCGCGGAACGATGCCTCGGGGTCAGGGGTGTGGTGCAGCACGCCCGAGCAGTACACCACGTCGAACGCGCCCGCGCGGAGACCCGGTGCCCGGAGGTCGGTCTCGACGAAGCGGGCGCGGCCGACCTCGAAGCGCCGCGCCGCGGCGGCCGCGAGCTCGAGCGACGCGCGCGTGAGATCCGCGCCCACCACGAGCCGGTCGGCGGTGGCGAGGAAGAGGCACATCTGCCCGGTGCCGCAGCCGACCTCCAGCACGGTCGCGTCCGGCGGGATGGCCTGGTCGAGCAGGCGGGCGAACTCGCTGCGCTCGGCGCGGCGGCGGAGGGCCGCGTAGCTGTCCCGCGGCGGATAGCCCGGAAACGGCGCGGCGGCGTAGAAATCGCGCAGCACCGTCGCCGCCCTGTCGGGAGAGGGCGCGAGGTCCGGGATCCCGTCGGCGACCGGGAACGAGCGGTCGCAGGGTGCGCAGCCGAGGCGCGCGTGCGCGCTCGCGGCCGCGAGCCGCCCGCCGCACCCGGGGCACGCGAGCAGCGCGAGGAGGTCGGGCGCGACGGTCGACAGGGCAGGCCCACGTCAGAAGATCGAGTAGATGAAGGGCGCCAGCACCTCGACGCTCGCCGCGAGCAAGAGCAGCACCGCCGTGAGGCAGAGGAACACGACGAGCGGGATGAGCCAGCGCTTCTGCGCGCGATCCCGCCACAGGCCCTGCACCAGCTCGCCGGCGGACGGGGCCATGCTCGCCACCATCACGAGCCCCTGGCGGAGCTTCCCTGGCCTGCGGATCACGAGACCGCCTCCTGGAACGCGGCGCCGGCGGCCCGCTCCTTCCGGATGACGCACGGCCCGGCGACGAGGAGGTCGAGGCCGGAGCGCCGGAACGTCGAGTAGCCCTCGACCGCGCGCGCCACGATGGGCTCGCCGGCGAGGTTGAACGAGGTGTTGAGCAGGACGGGGACGCCGCTCTCGGCCCCGTACGCGTGGAGCAGGGCGTGGAAGCGCGGCGAGGTCTCGGCGTCGACGGTCTGCACGCGCGCCGTGCCGTCGACGTGCGTCACCGCGGCGAGCCGCGCGCGCCACTCCGGGCGCACCGGGAACACGCCCGACATGAAGCGGCAGAGGCGCGCGCCGCCGGGCGGCAGCTCGAAGTAGCGGTCGGCGAGCTCGAGCGGCACCGCGGGGGCGAAGGGGCGGAACTCCTCGCGGTACTTCACCTCGCGGTTGAGGCGGTCGCGCGTCTCGGCGCGCTCCGGCGCGGCGAGGATGCTGCGGTGGCCGAGCGCGCGCGGCCCGAGCTCGCAGCGGCCGTCCATCCACCCCACGATGCGCCCGCGGGCCAGCTCCGCCGCGACGCCGCCGAGCAGCGCGCGCTCGTCCGGCGCCCGCTCGACCGCGAGCCCGTCCTCGCGCGCGAGCCGCTCGAGCTCTCCGGGGTCCGCCTCGACGCCCCAGAAGGCGTGGTCGGGGACGGGCGCGTGGGCCCGCCCGAAGTGCAGTCGATCCGCGTAGAGCGCGGCGCCGAGCGCGCAGCCGGCGTCGCCCGGCGCCGGCGGCACGAACACGCGCGCGAAGCCCGACTCGCGCAGGATGCGGGCGTTGGCGCAGCCGTTCAGCGCGACGCCGCCGCCGAGGCACAGGTCGGGGAGGCCGCTCTCCTGGTGAAGGGCGCGGGCGAGCTCGACGAGCAGGTCCTCGAGCACGCGCTGCGCGCTCGCGGCGACGTCGGCGTAGCGGGCCCCCTCGGGCGTGGCGGGGTCGAGCGGCTCGAAGGGCGCGCGCGCCGGCCCGAAGACCTCCACGAAGCGCGGAGAGTAGCTGCGGCGCGCGGTCGTGTGGAAGTCGAAGAAGGAGAGGTCGAGCTCGAACGCTCCGTCGGCGGTGCGCCGGATCATCGCGCGCACCTCGTCCTGGAAGCGCGGCTGCCCGTACGACGCGAGCCCCATCACCTTGTACTCGCCCTCGTTCACCTCGAACCCGAGGTAGGCGGTGAACGCGGAGTAGAAGAGCCCGAGCGAGTGGGGAAAGCGCAGCTCGCGCAGGAGGTCGAGCGCGCAGGCGCCGCCGGCGCGCTTCACGCCACGCCCGACCGAGAGCGTCGCCCACTCGCCCACGCCGTCGGCGGTGAGGATCGCCGCCTCGGGGGTGGGCGCGGTCAGGAACGCCGCCGCGGCGTGCGACTGGTGGTGCTCGGTGAAGAGGATCTTGCGCGCCGGCACGCCGAGGCGCGCGGCGATGATGCCCTTCACCCAGGCCTTCTCGCCGAGCGTCGCCTTCATCGCGCGCGGGAAGCTCCGCCACGAGTGCGGGAAGGCGCGGAGCGCGCTCACCACGATGCGCTCGAGCTTCAGCATCGGCTTCTCGTAGAACACCACCGCGTCGAGCGCGGCCGGGTCGATCCCCGCCTCGTCGAGGCACCACTCCACCGCCGCCTGCGGAAAGCCGGCGTCGTTCTTCCGGCGCGAGAGCCGCTCCTCCTGGATCGCGCAGACCGGCACGCCGTCGACGACGAGGGCGGCCGCCGAGTCGTGGTAGTGCGCGGAGAGGCCGAGGATCTTCATGGCGTGGCGCGTTCAGTACTGGCTGCGAAGGGCGGCGGCCGCATCGCGTCGCGCGGGCTCGCTCCAGCCGGGCCGCTCGCGCCGCGCGGCGCGCTTCGCGAGGAGCGCGAACACCGGGAGGACGAGGAAGTACTGGGCGACGAGGACGAGCGCGCCGAGCGCGCCGGCGACGGCGGTGGCGAGGCGCAGGTACCCCTTCCAGAGGCGCGCCGCGCGCGCGAGCCAGAGGTGGCGGCGGTAGCGGCGCGGCGCGAGGCGCTCGAGCTGGGATCGCGTGTACGCCATGTGGAACACCTCGTCGCGCAGGATGCGCCCGAACACCTCGCGGGTCGCCTCGTCGGGGACGACCTCGCGGTAGATCGCGAAGCGCCCGGCGGCGGCCTTCTCCGAGAGGTGGAGGAAGGCGAGGAGCGCGGCGTCGCGCCCGGCGTCCACGCGCAGGTCGTCGAGGCCGCGCTCGCCCGGCGCGAGCCAGTTCGCCTCGAGCGGCGCGCGCGCCCCCGGGCGCCGCGCCGCGAGGAGGGCCTGCCCGCGCGCCCGGAACAGCTCGGCGTGGCGCTGCTCGTCGCGCGCGTGGCGCAGGAACAGCGTGCGGAGCAGTGGATCCGCCGTCAGCTCGGCCGCGCGCGACAGGTCGCGCCCGCCGTCGGCCTCGGTGGCGGAGAAGGTGAGGAGCTTGCGCGCCCGGCGCTGCGCGTCGCGCCAGACCCAGCGGTGGACCGGGCGAAGGGCCCGCTCCAGAGAGGTCCCGCGAGGCTCGAGCACGATGTGCGGTTATGTTGCGCGGTGTCGCTCGCGCCGAAACGCTCCCCGCGGGGCGCCGGGATCTGGGTCGCGGTCGCCGTCGCCACCGCGGGCGCCGCCGCCGGCGCGTGGGCGCTTCGCGGCGAGGACCACCTCGCCGAGCGGCACCTCCTCGAGAACGCCTGCGCCACGGGGCCCGCCGGGTGGGCGCTGGCGCGCGCGGCGCCGGCGCTCGCCGGGGCGGTCGCGGGCGTCGGCGCGGTCGCGGCGGCGTGGGCGCTCGGCGCGCTCGCGCGGCGCGCGCGCCGGGGCGGCCTGCGCGCGTTCGCGGGGGCGCTCGCGGGCGTCGCCGTCGCGATCGCGTGCTCGCTCGCGGTGGTGGAGCTGTACCTGCGCCACCTGCGCGATCGCGGGTCGGGAGTCGCCAGCGCCGCGGCCGCGGGCGACGCGCGGGAGACGCCGATGGCGCGCCCCGATCCGCGGCTCGGCTGGGCGTACGTCCCGCGCCGCACGACCTGGGTCGAGGTCGGCGGCCGCAGGGTGGCCTACGCGATCGACGCCGAGGGCGACCGCGCCGCGTCGGCGGAGGGCGCGTCCGATCCGGATCGGCCGACCGTCCTCTTCGCCGGGGAGTCGATCGCCTTCGGATACGGGCTCGCCCACGCGGAGACGTTCCCGGCGCTCGTCGGGCAGGATCTCGGCGTGCAGGCGGTGAACCTCGCCGTCGTGGGCCACGGCAGCGACCAGGCCCATCTGCGCCTCCTCGACGCCTTGCCGCGCTATCGGCGTCCACTCGCCGTCGTCACGCTGTTCCTCCCGGATCAGCTGCGCAGGAACGTCGACCGCTGGCGACCGCGGCTCGCGCTCGCCGACGGCGGCGCGCTCGCGCTCGTGCCGCCCGCCGGCGGGCCCGCGCTCGCGAAGCTCGTGCAGGCGCTGCCGTTCCACGACGGCGAGGCGCTGCGCGTCACGGCGGCGGTGCTCCGCGCCACCGCGGAGGCGGCGCGGGCCCGCGGCGCCTTCCCGCTGTTCGTCGTGACGAACTACGGGTCTCCCTGCCTGCGCGAGCCGGGCCGCGAGAGCTGGGTCGTGGAGGAGCTCTTCGTCCGCCAGGGCCTGCCGTTCGTCCGGGTGGACCTCGCGCCGGAGGATCGGCTGCCCGGGATCGTCGAGCGCCACCCGAACGCGCGCGGCGCGCGGGCGATCGCGGTGGCCGTCGAGGGTGCGCTCGCGGAGCGGCTCGCCATTCGCAGGGGACGCGGCCGCCGCGAGCGGTGAGGCGATCCGCGCAAACCGCCCGCTTCCGCACGGGCGCTCGCGCTGGCCGCGCGCCGTCCTCATCGTGTCCGGAAGGAGGAGACGAGGACATGGAGAGACCCGCGGTGACTGACGTGGGCGCGCCGGGAGCGTCTGCGCTCGCTCGCGCGGCCGCCGAGCGGGTCGTCGGCGCGTTCGCCTCGGGCACGCTCCCGAACGCCAAGCGTGACGCGCGCGCGGCCCGCGTGGTCACGAGGGCCGTCGCCGACTATCATCTGCTGGTGAACGCCGACGCGCCCCGGCTCGACCTCCTCGTCATCGACGAACTCATCTGACCGGCATGCGAAGCGATCGACCCTCCACGGTGGTGATCGGAGCCGGCCCGGCGGGGCTCACGGCGGGGTACCTCCTCGCCAAGGCCGGCCTGCCCGTGACCGTCCTCGAGTCCGATCGCGAGTACGTCGGCGGCATCGCGCGCACCATCCGTCACGAGGGCTTCCGCTTCGACATCGGCGGGCACCGCTTCTTCTCGAAGTCGCGCGAGGTCGAGGACTTCTGGAGCGAGATCCTGCCCGACGACATGCTCGTGCGGCCGCGCTCCTCGCGCATCTACTACGGCGGCAAGTTCTTCTCGTACCCGCTGCGCGGCGCGGAGGCGCTCGTGAAGCTCGGGCCGGTCGAGGCGGCGCGCTGCCTCGCCTCGTACGCGCGCGCGCGCCTCTTCCCGATCCCGGTCCCGCGCTCGTTCCAGGACTGGGTCACGAACGAGTTCGGTGAGCGCCTGTTCCGCATCTTCTTCAAGACCTACACCGAGAAGGTCTGGGGGATGACCTGCAGCGAGATCTCGGCCGACTGGGCGGCGCAGCGGATCAAGGGCCTCAACCTCGCCACCGCCGTCGCGACCGCGCTGTTCCCGCGCCGCCGGCCGAAGCGCCGCGACGAGGTCGTGAAGACGCTCATCGATCAGTTCCGGTACCCGCGGCTCGGCCCCGGGATGCTGTGGGAGCGGTGCGCCGAGAAGATGGTGGCGATGGGTGGCCGGCTCGAGATGGGCGCTCACGTCACCGGCTGCAGCCTCGACGCGGCGTCCGGCGCGTGGACGGTCACCGCGCGCCGCCCGGACGGGACGCTCGCGGAGGAGCTCGCCGACCACGTGATCTCGTCGGCGCCGCTCAGCGCCCTCGGCGCCGCCCTCTCGCCGGGCCTCTCGCCCGGGGCGCTCGAGGCCGCGCGCGGGCTGCGCTACCGCGACTTCATCCTCGTCGCGCTCATCCTGCGCGAGCGCGACGCGTTCGACGACAACTGGGTCTACATCCACGATCCGGGCGTGAAGGTGGGGCGCATCCAGAACTTCCGGTCGTGGTCGGCGGACCTCGCGCCCGACCCGACGCTCTCCTGCTACGGGCTCGAGTACTTCTGCTTCGCCGACGACGACCTCTGGCGCGCGAGCGACGCGGCCCTGCGAGACCTCGCCATGCGCGAGCTCGCCCACGTGGGGCTCGGCAAGGAGGAGGACCTCGTGGACGCGTGCGTGGTGCGCCAGCCGAAGGCCTATCCCGTCTACGACGGAGAGTACGCTCGGCGCGTCGAGGTGCTGCGGCGCGAGCTCGCGCTGCGCTACCCGACGTTCCACCCCGTCGGCAGGAACGGCATGCACAAGTACAACAACCAGGACCACGCGATGATGACGGCGATGCTCACCGTGAAGAACATCGTGGCCGGGGAGCAGCGCTACGACGTGTGGAACGTGAACCAGGACGCGGAGTACCACGAGGCCGGGCACGCCGGCGTGCAGCACGGACCGAGGCCGGTGAAGGCCGCCTGACCCGCTCCGCCATGCCGATCCTCAGCAGCATCGCCCAGCGCCGCAAGCTCGACTTCTTCTTCAGCGACGTCCCGCGCGACGCGCGCATCCTCGAGATCGGCTGCGGCGACGGCTGGCTCAGGCCCGCGCTCGCCGCGCGCGGCTTCACGCGCTACGTCGGGATCGACCTCCGCCCGCCCGCCGACGTCGTGGGCGACGTGAACGCGTGGCGCGCGCTCGGCCTCGCGCCGGAGTCGTTCGACGTCGTCGCGGCGTTCGAGGTGGTCGAGCACGTCGACTGCTTCGCGGCCTCGCACGCGCTGCTCGCGCCGGGCGGCGCCTTCTTCGTGACGACGCCGCTCCCGAGCCGCGACTGGGTGATGCGCCTCCTCGAGGCCACCGGCCTCAACCAGAAGCGCACCTCGCCGCACGACTACCTCGTCGACCTGCGCACCGTGCCCGGGTTCGCCGAGCGCCGCGTCGAGATCGTGGGCGGGCTGTCGCAGTGGGCCGTGCTGCGGAAGGCGAGCGCGGCCGCCGCCGCCGCGAACGGCGCGAGCGCCGTCCAGTACACGTAGCGGAACTCCGCGGCGACGGCGATCGCGAGGTGCGCGAGGGCGTAGGTGATCCCCGACGCCGCGATCCAGAGGGGTACCGCGTCGCGCGCGGCGCGGCGGGCGCCGAGCGCGACGGCGGCCGCGCACAGCGCGACCCAGAGCCAGCCGCGGAAGAGGGGCCCGTCGCGCGCGGCGTCGCGGACCTTCCCCAGCGCCCGGGCGAGGCGCCCCGGCTCGGCGCGGAGGCCCCACCGGTTCGGGTCCACGCCGACGTGGTACGGATCGAACGCCGGCCCGCGGTGCGCGCCCAGCGCCGCCGCGAACACGGCGAGGCGGTGGGCGAGGTAGGCGCGCGGGTGGGCGACGACCGCGCGCAGCCACTCCCCCGCGAGGTCGCGGTGCTCCGACAGGTCGTGGAACGGGCTCACGCGATCGCCGGGCCCGCGGGCGAACATGAGCGGCCCGCCGGTGAAGGGCGTGTAGCGCTCGCGCACGTCGTCGAGCGTGACCTGGCGCGAGAGCGACGACCCCGCGAAGGCCGCCGGCTCGCGGACGGCGATGCCGGCGAGGTCGTACACGAAGAGCTGCCCGACGGGCCAGACGTCCTGCGCCCGCACCGCGCGCTCGAGGGCAGGGGGGAGGAGCAGCATCGCCGCGATCGCGGCGCCCGCCGCGCAGAGGCGCCGCGAGCGCGACCGCAGCGCGCGGGAGGTCCACGCCGCGCCGACCGCGAGCGGCGCCGCCGCGGCGAGCCCGTCGTGGCGCAGGAGCGCGGCCAGGACGAGCAGCGCGAGCGCCGGCGCCGTGCGGCGCGCGCGCATCGCGGCGCAGGCGAGGACGAGCACGCCCGCGAGCAGCACGTCCTTCCACAGCACGACCGCGGTGGCCCAGGTGCTCGGGGTCGCGAGGAACGCCAGCGTGAGGAGGACGGCGGCGGCGCGGCACGCCCGCGGGGCAGGGCCGACGAGGAGCGCGAACCCGCCGCCCACGAGCGCGAGCTGCAGCGCGAGCGCGCCCGCGGGCGAACCCGTCAGCCGACCGCAGAGCCCGAAGACGATCGACCCGAGCGGCGGGTGCTGGTTCGAGAAGGCGTCGTCGAGCCCCTGGGCGTACTGCACCAGGGAGTCGACCGACATGTACCCGGGGTGGAAGGCGGCGAACAGCAGGGCCGCCCAGCAGGCGACGAGCGCCGCGACGGGCCGAAACGCCGTGTCGCCCCGCGGCAGCGGTATTGGACGGGCCGTCACCGCCGACCGGATACCTCGCCCGCGGCGACCGTGCGAGGACCAAGGTGGGCGCCAGGGACCCGCACGACCGCGGGCAGGGCGGGGCGGCCGGCGGCGTTGCCGATCCGCCGCGCTCTCGCCATCCTGGGGGATGTGCCCGGAGTGGATGGGCGAGAGAAAGGCGGCGGGCCATGGCGAACGGGGAGCCGCTCGGATTCGTGGTCGTGGGCCTCGGGCACATCGCCCAGACGGCGGTGCTGCCGGCCTTCGCGCACGCCGCGCCGCACGCGCGGCTCGTCGGCGTCGTGTCCGGCGACGAGGCGAAGCGCCGGGAGGTGGCGCGGCGCCACGGCGTGCGCGCCTGGAGCTACGACGCGCTCGACGACTGCCTCGCCGACCCGGAGGTCGACGCCGTCTACATCGCGCTCCCCAACACGCTGCACGAGGCCTGCGCCGTCCGCGCCGCGCACGCGGGCGTGCACGTCCTCTGCGAGAAGCCCATGGCCACGTCGTCGGGCGCCTGCGAGGCCATGATCCGCGCGGCCGCCGAGGCCGACGTCCGCCTCATGATCGCCTACCGGCTCCACTTCGAGCCGGCGAACGTCTCGACGATCGCGCTGCTCCGCTCGGGCGAGCTGGGCGATCCGCGCTTCTTCACGTCCGAGTTCAGCTTCCAGGTGAAGGCCGGGAACATCCGCACGCGCGCGGACTTGGGGGGCGGGGCGCTGTGGGACCTCGGCGTCTACTGCGTGAACGCTGCGCGCTACCTGTTCGAGGACGAGCCGGAGGAGGCGTTCGCGATGGCGACGCCGGCGCGCGATGACCGCTTCCAGGGCGTCGACGAGGGCTGGTCGTGCCTGCTGCGCTTCCCCGGCGATCGCCTGGCGAGCTTCGCGGTGAGCTTCGGCGCCGCGACGACGAGCCGCTACCGCCTCGTCGGCACCGAGGGCGACGTCCAGCTCGACCCCGCGTACGAGTACCAGGGCGAGCTCGTGCGGCGGATCACCGTCGGGGATCGCACGCGCACCGAGCGCTTCGGGCCGGGCGACCAGTTCGCGCCCGAGCTCATCCGCTTCGCGGAGTGCGTCCGCACGGGCGCGGAGCCGGAGCCGTCGGGGCGCGAGGGGCTCGCCGACGTGCGCGCGATCGAGGCGCTCCTCGAATCCGCGCGCGCGCACCGGCCGATCCGCATCGCGCCCGTGACGCAGCCGCGGCGGCCGGAGCTGGCGCAGGCGCTGCACCAGCCGCCGGTGGAGGAGCCGGAGCCCGTGCGCGCGCAGGCGCCGCCGGAGGGGTCGTAGCGCGGCGGCCGCGCACCGCCGCGCCGCGGGGCGCTACGGGCAGGTCGGCAGCGCCATGAGTTGCGCCAGGGCCGCGCACGCGTCCACCAGCGCGACCCCCTGCGCCGGCGCCTGCCCCCTCGCAGGGCCGGGCTGCGCCGTGCCGCGGAGGAGCGCGAGCGCCTCGTCCGCACCGAGGCGGGGCCGCTCCTCGAGCAGGAGCGCCACGACGCCCGAGACGTGCGCCGCCGCGAGGGAGCTGCCCGACAGGAAGTCCCAGCCGCCGCCGGGGACGGTCGTGAGGATGTCGACGCCGGGTGCGGCGAGCGCCGGCGTCGTCGCCGCCCACGCGGGGAGGCGCACCGCGCCGCGGTCGTCCGTCGCGAGCACGGCGAGCACGGTGGGGAGGGACGCGGGGAATCCGGGCGCGTCGCCCTCCTCGGCGGCGGCGGCGACCGCGAGGACGCCGCGCTCGTGCGCGCGCGCGAGGAGCCGCGCCAGCAGCGCGTCCGGGGGCCCGCTCAGGCTGAGGTTCAGGACCTGCGCGCCCGCGCCGATGGCGAAGTCGAGGGCCTTGGCGAGCGTCCAGCTGCTGCAGCGCGCCCCGCCGTCGGCGCCCGGCGCGTACCAGCAGGCCTTGAGCGCGAGGACCTCGGCGCCGGGCGCGATGCCGCCCACGCGCGCGTTCCCCGCCGCGGCGATGACGCCGGCGATCGCCGTGCCGTGCCGGTCCTCGTCGAAGCTCGCGTCGCCTCCGTCGACGAAGCTGCGGGACCCGGCGAGCCGGCCGCGCAGCGCGGGGTGGCTCCGCGAGACGCCGGTGTCGATCACGGCGACGCGGATCCCGCGGCCGGTGCGCGTGCGCTGCGCCCGGTCGGCGTGGATGAGCGCTGCGCCGTACGCGAGCGACCCGGCGCCGGCCTCGGGCGGCGCCGCCTGCCCGCGAAAGAGCTGGTTCTCCTCGGCGAGGGCCACGCGCGGATCGCGGGCGAGCCGGGCGACGACCTCCGGCAGCGATCGCCCGGGAGCGACCTCGAACACCACGCACTCGACGCCGATCGAGGTGAGCGGGAAGCTGCCCGTGAGCGCGAGCCCGTACTCGTGGGAGAGGGCCGCCTTCAGCGACGCCGCGCGCGCGGCGTCGTCGCCGGCGAGCGCGACGATGACCTGCCGGGCGCGGAGCTGCTTCGGCGCCTCGCCGCCGGACGCCGGCGCGGGAGCGGGAGGCGCGCGCGTTGCGGCGCACGCCGACGCGAGCGCGAGCGCGCCCACGAGGGCCATGGCCTCCCGCCGCGTCATGGCGACGCCGCCGGGGCGACCGCGACGAAGCGCACGCGGGGCTCGCGCCCGAGGCGCGCGGCGATCGCCTCGACGCGCTCGCGCTCGCCGGAGGAGACGGGCAGCTCGACGGTGTAGACCGCCCGCGCCGACGGGCCCCCGACGACGACGCCTCCGACGCCGCGCAGGAGGTCGCGCAGCTCGCGCTCCGTCGCCTCCTCGGCGAAGACGAGGTGCAGCAGGGCGTGGTCGCCCCGCGCGCTCGGGGCGGGCGCGGGGCGGGAGAGCGTCTCGTACGAGGCGGGA
>JBJMQK010000678.1:0-5298 GCA_045802735.1 Anaeromyxobacteraceae bacterium
AAGCTCAAGTTCGGGCACCGCGGCGCGAACCAGCCGGTGAAGGAACTCGCCACGGGGAAGGTGGACATCACGGCTCAGAACCACGGCTTCGCCGTCGATCACGAGGCGCTCGGGAAGCGCGCCAGGGTCACGCATGTCAACCTGAACGACGGCACGGTGGAGGGCATCGAGGTGCTCGACGCGCCGGCGTTCAGCGTGCAGTATCACCCGGAGTCGTCGCCCGGCCCGCACGACGCGCGTCAGCTCTTCGGCCGCTTCGTGAGGATGATGGAGGCGCGGCGATGAACCTCCCGGAGCTCCAGGAGAAGCTGCTCGCGTGGGCGACGTCCGACGCGCGCAAGCAGGAGCTCCTCGCCGCGCGCAGGGACTACTTCGATCGTCACGGAGAGCCGCACGAGGAGGACAAGAGCTTCGAGACCCGCATGAACGGGATGCTCGACCACTACCTCTACGACTTCCGCCCGCCCGGCTCGACCGAGACCACGATCGAGATCTTCATGCGGGAGATGGGCCCCCAGCTCACCACCGACGACCTCGCGCTCTACCGCGTGCTCGCGAAGAACGTCCACGGGCTCTTCGAGGTGAAGAAGATCAAGCCGCCGGAGGTGCGGCTCCGCGACGTGTTCACCGACGTCGTGCACGACGTCACCGAGCGGCGGCAGATGGTGGGGCTCGAGAAGGGCGACCTCCTCGAGGCGCGGCTGCTCCCCTACGAGGGGAACCTCTTCTTCTCGGGCGCGTTTCTCTATCACCCGCAGGAGGTCAGGAAGACCATCCTCGCCGAGGTGAAGCGGCTCAAGAAGGCCGTGGGCAAGGGGAACATCCCGGACGTCGAGGCGTTCATCGCGACGCTCTCGCGCATGGCGTTCAAGCTCGAGCGTTATCGCAACGTCAAGGTCGAGTCGCTGTACGACTTCAGGGCGGAGGCGCGCGCCCACACGCCGCCGCCGCGGGTCCGCGAAGGGTAGGGCGGTGGAAGCGCCGCCGCCGCTGCCGCCCGAGCCCGCGCCGCCGGGCGGACGCCCCCCGACCGACGAGAAGGTGCTGCGCGTCCTCTGCTACGTGGGGCTCCTCGCGCTCGTGCCGTACTTCGTGTCGCGCCCCGGCGAGCCGCTCCGCTTCCACGCGCGCCAGGGGCTCGCGCTCGCGCTCCTGGGCGTCGGCTGCGCCGCGCTCGCGCTCGTCCCGTACGTCGGCTTCGTCGGCCAGGTCGGGCTCGCCGGCGTCTTCGCGCTGTCCATCGTGGGCGTCGTGAAGGCGATCGAGGGCGCGCACTGGCGCATGCCCGTCGCCGCCGAGGTCGCGGACCGGCTCGAGCTGTAGCGGCGGCGTCAAAACGTCACGGTCGGCGACGGCGCCAGCGTCTCCTCCTCGCCGCGCTCGGGGAGCTTGTGCATCCGCTCGAGGTCCTCCTTCGTGAGGCCCGCCTCGGCGAGCACCTCGCGCGACGCGAAGATCGGGGCGCGGGCGCTCATCGCGAGCGCCACCGAGTCGGACGGGCGCGCGTCCACGACGACGCGCCGCTGCGCCTGCTCGAGCGTCACGCGCGCGCGAAAGACGGCGGCGTGCATGCCCTCGATCTCGACGCGGACGACGCGGCCCCCGAGCGCGCCGATGGCCCGCTCCATGAGATCGGCGGCGCCGGGCCGCGACGCCGCGTCGCCCGCCAGGCGCCGCTGGATCGCCGCCGCCTCGCCCCGCCCCACGAAGATGGGCGGCACCGTCGCCGCGCCCTTCTGCCGCAGGACGAGCAGGCTCGCCGACTCCGACTCGAGCGGCACGACGCCGAGCACCTCCAGCTCGACGCCCTCCTTCGCCGGCGCGTGCGGCGCGGCGGCGATCAGGGCGGCGCTCGCGAGGAGCAAGGGAACCGCGAGGAACCCGGTCACCGGCGGCGTCACGTGCATGCGTCCCCCCTCGGCCGGCGCCGCCGGCGGTCGCGGGCGCTGCGCGCGCCCCGACCGATCAAGTCTGGGCACGCCGCGGACCCCTGGCCCGCGACGCACGAAGGCCCCCGCGACCTGCGATCGCGGGGGCCCTCGAAGGCGTTCCGGTGGCGGGGGCGACGGCCTAGAGCAGGCCGGGCTTCCCGATCTTCCAGCGGTCGTACTCGGTCCCGAGCAGGGTCACGTGCTCGCGCTCCTCGGCGGCGAGCTCGCTGTAGAGCTGGCGCTCGAGCGAGCCCTCGGGGCACTCGGTGCCGCGCTTGTCGAAGAAGTCGACCGCCCGCTGCTCGAACGCGATGGCGATGCGGAAGAGGTTCGCCGGGTCGTCCGGGCGATGGTCGATGCCGGCGTAGACGGCGGCGCGCTCGATCTGGAAGTCGCGCGAGGGCGCCGGCACGTCCGCGTGGTAGCGGCGCGACAGCGTCGCCATGTGCTCGTGCTCCATGGCCGCGAACTTCTGGAACAGCTCCTTCAGGACCGGGTCGGCGGTCTCGCGCGCCGCGCGCTCGTAGAACGCCATCCCGCCGAGCTCGATCTCGAAGGCGATGCGCACCGCCTCGAGCGCCTTCGCGCCGTCGAGCTGCCGCGCGTCGACGAGCGCGAGCTTGCCGCCGCACGCCGGGCACATCCCGTAGGGGAAGGCGAAGCCCTGGCTCACCTTCGCGCAGGAGCCGCAGCGCCACTCGAGCGGCGCGGCGGTGGCGCAGCAGATGTACTCCTCGCCGCCCTCGACCGGGCGGTGGCAGCGCGGGCACATCGGCCCCTGCGGCTCCCCCATCATCGCCGTCTGCGGTCCCATCGCGAGCGCTCCCTCGCCCGACGCGGCGTCGGGCTTCGGCGGCACGAACGCCGCCACGTCCTCGGCCGTGAGCGGCCACTTCTGCTTGCCGCCCGGGAGCCACGCGCCGATCGCCCGCGCGGCGCGGCGCCCCGCGCCCATGGCGAGGATGACCGTCGCGCCGCCGGAGACGATGTCGCCGCCGGCGAAGACGCCCGCGAGGCTCGTCGCCTGGGTGGACTCGGGCTTGCCGTCGTCCGCCGCGATGTTGCCCCACTTGTTGAGCTGGAGGCCGGGCGTCGACTGCGTGATGATCGGGTTCGCCTTCGTGCCGAGCGCCGAGATGACGGTGTCGCAGGCGATGTCGAACACCTCGCCGGTGGGCATGGGCTTGCGCCGCCCCTTCTCGTCGGGGTCGCCGAGCACCATCTTCTCGACCTTCATGCCCGTGACGTTGCCGTCCGCGTCGGTGAGGATCGCGAGCGGGCCGTGGAGGACGAAGAACTCGATCCCCTCCTCCTTGGCGTGGCGGATCTCCTCGATGCGCGCCGGGGCCTCCGCCTCGGAGCGGCGGTAGACGCACTTCACCGATGGTGCACCGAGCCGCTTCGCGACGCGCAGGCAGTCCATGGCGGTGTTGCCGGCGCCGATGACCACCACGCTCTTGCCGATGGTGACCGGCGTGTCGAGGAACGGGAACTTGTCGCCGCCCATGAGGTTCACGCGCGTGAGGAACTCGTTCGCGCTGTAGACCTGGCCCGCGTTCTCGCCGGGGATGCCGAGGAACGCGGGGGCGCCGGCGCCCACGCCGAGGCCCACGGCGTCGAAGGCCTTCTCCTGCAGGAGCTGCGGGACGGTGAAGGTCTTGCCGATGACCTTGTTGGTCTCGACCTTCACCCCCATGTCCTTCAGGTTCTGCACCTCGCGCGTGATGATGTCGCGGGGCAGGCGGAAGGGCGGGATGCCGTACTGGAGGACGCCGCCGACGACGTGCAGCGCCTCGAACACGGTGACGTCGGCGCCGTAGCGGACGAGGTCGGCCGCCGCGGCGAGGCCGGCCGGGCCGGAGCCGCAGATCGCCACCTTCCCGAGCTTCTTCGCGAAGGCGGGCGGCGTCGCCTTGGGCGCGCGCGCGTTGTCGCCGACGAAGCGCTCCAGGCGGCCGATGCCGACGGACTCGACCTTGCTGTTGATGATGCACTGCGCCTCGCACTGCGTCTCCTGCGGGCAGACGCGGCCGCAGACCGACGGGAAGGCGTTCGACTCGCGGATCACCTCGAGCGCGCCGTCGAGATCGCGCACCAGCACGTGCCGGATGAAGCGCGGGATGTCGATCGACACCGGGCAGCCGGCGACGCACTTCGGCTTCGAGCACTGGATGCAGCGCTCCGCCTCGGCGAGCGCCTGCTCGAGCGAGTAGCCGAGGTTCACTTCCTTCATGTTCCGCGAGCGCTCGAGGGCGTCGCGCTCCGGCATGTGGTTCTGCTTCGGCGCGAGCTCCTTGATCTTCTTGTAGTTGCGCTTCTCCTCCTCGAAGAGCTGCTTCTCGAGGTTGCAGATGTGGTTGTAGTCCTGCGTCGCGCGCGACTCCTGCTCCTTGAAGCGCCGCTGGCGCGCGATGAGCTCCTTGAAGTCGACCTTGTGGCCGTCGAAGTCGGGGCCCTCGACGCAGGCGAACTTCACCTTCCCGTCGACCGTCACGCGGCAGGAGCCGCACATGCCGGTGCCGTCGACCATGATGGCGTTGAGCGACACCATCGTCTTCACGCCGAAGGGCCGCGTCGTCTCGACACAGGCGTTCATCATCGGGAGGGGCCCGATGGCGACGACGAGGTCGGGCCTGTCCTTCTCGCAGATCTCCTTGAGCGCCTGCGTGACGAAGCCGGGCTTGCCGTACGACCCGTCGTCGGTGCAGACGACGAGGTCGTCGCAGTAGGCGCCGAACTTCTTCTCCCAGAACACGAGGTCCTTGTTGCGGAAGCCGATGACGCCGGTGGTGCGGTTCCCGGCCTTCTTGAAGTCGCGGAGCTGGGGGAAGACCGGGGCGACGCCGAGGCCCCCGCCGACGAGGACCACGTGGCCGACCTTGTCCACGTGCTGCGGCAGGCCGAGCGGGCCCACGAAGTCGAGGAACTCGTCCCCGACCTTGTAATCGTTCATCATCTCGCGCGTCGTCTTGCCGAGCGCCTGGATGACCATCGTGATCGTGCCCTTCTCGCGGTCGTAATCGGCGACCGTGAGCGGGATGCGCTCGGAGCCCTCGTGCAGGCGCAGCATCACGAAGTGGCCCGGCTGCGCGGCGCGGGCGACGTCGGGCGCGAGCACCTCCCACAGGAACGTGACGTCCGAGAACGCCTTGCGATCGACGATCGTGTACATGGGTGGTCGGGTCCTCCGGCAGCGGGGGCGGATCGGGGCACCCTTGGTACAAGGCCCCGTGAGGAGCGTCAAGGGCCCGGGGGCGTGCGCGGCGAGGCGCCGCTCGCCCTGCGAGCAGGGGGGCGAGCGCCGCGTTCGCGGTGATGCCTAGCGGGTAGGTGTGAGCTCCGCGGATATGCCCGGAAGGGGGGCAAT
>JBJMQK010000696.1:0-4520 GCA_045802735.1 Anaeromyxobacteraceae bacterium
ACGCTGAGCGGAGCCCGAAGGGCGGAGTCGAAGGGCGGAGCGCCCCGCTCCACCTTAGGCCCCCGCGATCGCCGCCCCGTGCTCGGAGCACGGCTCCGTCGCCGTCGTCCGGCACACCTCGAGCCGCGCCGGCGTCAGCGCCCAGGCGACGGCGAGGCCGCGCCCGGCGAGGTGCAGCTCGCGGCCGGGCGTGACGACGTGGTCCTCGGGGTCTCCCGCCTGGGTGACGAGGACCGACCCTGCGCCGACGCGGACGACGAGCCCGTGCCGTCCCGGGACGAGCCGCAGCGTCGCGTCGCGCGCCAGCTCCCGCACGCCGTCCGCGCTCGCGCCGTGCCCTCGCATCCACCGCGTCATCGCCGTCATGGGGTGCTCCTTTCACCGGCCGCGTCGGCGGCCTCGACGCCCCTGAACATGCGCCCGGGGCGCCCGCGCGTCACTGCACGATGGCGCAGCTCTGACGTGCACGGATGCACGGGCGCGGCTAGGGTGCTCCGGTGCTCGCCTGGGACGACCTCCGCATCTTCCTCGCCGTCCATCGCACCCGCAGCCACGCCGGCGCGGCGCGGCTCCTGCGCGTCGCGGCCACGACCGTCGGGCGGCGCGTGGCGGCGCTCGAGAAGGGCGTCGGCGCGCGCCTGTTCACGCGCACGCCGGAGGGCCTCGTCGCCACCGCGGCGGCCAGGGTGCTCGTGCAGCGCGCCGAGCGCGTCGAGGCCGAGGTCCTGGAGGCGGAGCGCGAGCTCGAGGGCGCCGACGCGCGGCCCACGGGATCGGTGCGCATCACCTGCGGCGACGGCTTCGCCGCGTACGTCCTCGCCCCCGCGCTGCCCGCGTTCCTCGCGGCGCACCCGGGCCTCACCGTCGAGATCCGCGCCGACGTGCGCGCGCTCGACCTCACGCGCGGCGAGGCCGACGTCGCGCTGCGGCTCTTCCGCCCGCGGGAGCGCTCGCTCGTGGCGCGGCGGCTCGGCGTCGAGCGCTACGGGATCTTCGCGGCGCCGGCGTACCTCGCGCGGCGGCCCGCGCCGCGGAGCGCGAAGGACCTCGCCGGGCACGACGTCATCCTGTACGGCACCGACCTCGACCGCATGGCCACGCAGGTCTGGTTCCGTCACCTCGTCGGCGGCGCGCGCATCGCGGCGCGCGCGAGCAACACCACGACGATGCACGCGGCCTGCGCCGCGGGCGCCGGGCTCGCGCTCCTCACCTCCGACTACGTCCGCCGCGACCCGCGCTTCGTCCCGGTGCTGCCGCGCCTCGAGGGGCCGCCGAACGACCTCTGGGCCGTGACGCACCCGGACCTCCGCGCCTCGGCGCGCGTCGCGGCCGCCCTGCGCTGGCTCGAGCAGCTCGTCGTCGCGTCGACGGCGGCTTGACCCGGTGCTGATGACCGGAGTCGACCGCCACCGGGGCTGCGCGGCCCCACGGGTCCCGGGGGGGAGCCCGCGGCGCGCGCCTGCGGTAGCGAGGCGAGTGGCACGCGCCGTGCCTCTCCGGTGCGCCATGAGCCGGAAGCCGATCGCCGCGCCGGTGCAGGAGCTCCGCGAGCTCGCCGTGGACACGCTCGGCGCGGTGCTGCGGATCATGGCGCAGTTCGCGCTCGAGCAGGAGCAGACCGACACGGCGACCTTCCGCTGCACCGCCGAGGCCTGGGCCCAGCACGTGCTCATCGCGGTGCCGCCGCCCGGCGCCGGCGCCGCGAACGAGTCCGCACCGCCCGGCGCGGCGGAGGGCTCCTCGGCCCGGCGCGACTGGGAGGGCGTCCGCCGCTTCGTGCACGACTACTGCCGCTCGAGCGCGGCGCGCGCGGCGAGCGTCACGGGCGACCTGCGCGAGGTCATCTGGATCTTCGTCCGGAACTTCGCGCAGACGTTCGCGAAGGAGGAGGCGACCGACGAGCGGCTCCGCGCGCAGATGGCCAGGCTCGAGGCGGTGGTCGCGGCGAGCGACGCCTCCGCGCTGAAGCGCGAGGTGCTCGACACGGTGAGCGCGCTCGCGGCGGCGCTCGAGGAGCGACGCGAGCGGCAGCGCGCGCAGATGGCGACGCTCGGCGAGACCGTGCGCACGCTCGGCGACGAGCTGGCGTCGGCGCGGCGCGACGGCGACACCGATCCCCTGACGCGCCTCTTCAACCGCAAGGCGCTCGACGCCTACGTCGAGGAGAGCGTGAAGATGTGCGGCGCGTTCGGGCGCGACGCCTGCCTCGTCCTCGTGGACGTGGACCACTTCAAGGCCGTCAACGACGGCTCCGGGCACCTCGCCGGCGACGAGGTGCTGCGCGGTGTGGCCGACGCGCTCGCGCGGGTGTTCCTGCGGAAGAGCGACTTCGTGGCGCGCTTCGGCGGCGACGAGTTCGCGGTGGTGCTGCGCGACACGCCGCTCCCGGACGCGGGACGCCTCACCGATCGCGTGCTCACGCGCGTGCGGACCCTGCGCTTCCAGGGCGCGAGCGGGCAGCTGTCGGTCACGCTCTCGATGGGCGCCGCGGCGCTCGCGAAGGGCGAGGACGCCCAGGCGTGGTTTGCCCGCGCCGACCGCGCGCTCTACGCCGCGAAGGCCGCAGGCCGCGATCGGTTCGTGGCGGGGGAGTGAGAGGCGGGGCCTTCGACTCCGCTGCGCTCCGCCCAGGGCGGGCGGGGCCTATCGCTTCGGCGCCGGCGCCGCCTTGTGCACCGCGCCGCCGCCCACCGCGGGCGCCGCCGACGCGGTGTGCCGGCCCTGCGAGGCGCGGAGCTTCAGCGCCGTCGCGCTCGTCGCCGTCGGGCTGTAGGCCGCGCCGTCGTGGTCCTTCCCGTGGCAGGACAGGCTGCAGCTGCCCGTCCGCACGCCGGCGACGCGGTACGACTCGGGGCCGCGCGTCGAGGGCTTCACGATCGAGACGTCGAAGTCGACGAGGTGCGCGTTCGTCGCCGGTGTCCCGGTCTGCGACGACACGCCGTGCGACGCATGGCAGGCGCTGCAGGGCGCGGACTGATCGACGACGTGCTTCCGGTGCAGGTTGAACGCGGAGCGCTCCGACAGGAGGACCTCGCGGTCGTGGCACTTGTAGCAGAGCGCGTACGCCGCAGGGCTCTCCGGCGTGTGGTCGGCGGTGGTGTAGTTCCGCTCGAGCAGGTGCGCGAACGTCGAGCCGTGCGGGCCCCGCGGCGCGCCGGCGCGGTCCGACGCGTGGCAGTCGGAGCAGTAGATGATGCTCGCGGTCGTGAGCGGCGCGACGAGGCTCGGCACGTCGCTGCCGCGGCCCGGGGCCTCCACCGGGTGGTACGAGGGCGAGGTCGGGTCGAAGGCGCGGCGCAGGTTCACGTCCGTCACGCGGCGGCGCACGGAATCGGCGCTCGCGGACGCGCGCGCCTGCGGCTGGTTGGCGCTGTCGCCGTGGCACTTGAAGCAGACCTCGTACTCGTAGCGGACGCTCTCGACGCGGGCGCCGTTGCGATCGATGCCCCACACGCCGGCGAGGGCGCCGCTCGCGAACGGCGCCTGCGCCGGGCGGCTGTACGCCGCGTGGCCGTCGTGGCAGTCGGCGCAGGTGGCGTGGCGCGGCGCGCCGGCGCTCAGCTCGGGGAGGCGCACGCGGCTCCCCGCCCGGCCCTCCGAGGGATCGTGGCCCGAGGGGCCGCCGGGCCGTGCGGCGTGGCCGGCCGGCTTCTGCACCTCGGCGCGGATGTCGAGCCGCGCGACCGAGCCGTTGTGGCAGCGCAGGCAGACGTCGTCGTCGGACGCGGTGGCGTCGGTCCGGAGCAGCCACCCCTTCTCGGATGCGGCGTGGTTCTGGTGACACGACTGGCAGGCGTCGTCCGCGACGGTGCCATAGCCCGCGCTCCCCGCCGCGTTCGCGTCGGCCGGCGCGGTGGACTTCTGCGAGGTGGCGTGCGCGGAGGGGTTCGACTTCCAGCCCGGGAGATCGTGGCAGGAGGTGCACAGGGCGGACTGGCGGTTCGACCTCAGCAGGAACTTCCCGAGCTGCGGGTCGCCGTTCTCCTTGTGCGGGTCGTGGCACGAGGTGCACTCGACGGTCGCGTCGACGGACGGGTGGCCCGCGTCCTCGCGGAGCTGGCGCTTGAGCCTGGGGCTCAGCGCCGGGCGCACGGCGACGGGGTGCGTGCGGCGCAGGTCCGTCCCGATGTTGCTCGACCGCGCCGCGCTGAGGTGGTCCTCGCCGAGCATGCGGATGCGCCCCGAGACCGTCTCGCCCACGGCGATCGTGCCGTCGTGGCAGGAGAGGCAGCTGCGCGTGCCGCGGGACGGGGCGGCCGGCGTCGACGCCATCGTCGAGCTGGCGTAGCGCCGCAGCGCCGCGCCCGGCGCCGGCCGGTTCGTCGCCCCCGAGGTGCCCATGTGCGAGGTGTGGCAGAAGATGCAGACGCGGGTCTCGGAGGCTGCCTTGATCGACCCCGGCCCGCTCACCGACAGGTTGTGCTTCGAGGTGAAGACGGTGCTCCCGGTGGCGGCGGTCGCCGCGCGCGGCGCCGCGGCACTCGCGGCGTGGGGCGCCGCCGTGGCCGCGCGCGCCGGCG
>JBJMQK010000115.1:0-19659 GCA_045802735.1 Anaeromyxobacteraceae bacterium
TCCCGCCGTAGTCCCAGCTCCGCTTCAGGACCCAGCGCTCGCGCTCGGCGACGACGCGCGGCGCGAGCGCGGCGTCGAGGCGGCGGGTGAACGGAAGGCGCCGGCACGCGGCCAGCTCGTCCTCGTCGAGGCCGGCGCGGGCGGCGAGCGCGGCGTCGGCGCCGCACTCCGAGAGGCGCGCGAAGAGCGCCTTCGCCTCGAGCATCCCGTTCACCGGGTTCGCGAGCACGTGATGGCCGGGCGCCCGGAGCGCGCGCGCGAAGGGCGCGTCGGGCGGTGTGTTGTGCGCCCACACGTGGCGGTAGAGGACATCGTGCTGCTCGGGCTCGCACTCCGCCGGGACGAGGTTCGAGGTCTCGTGGCCCATCTGCCGGAAGTGCTCGGCGATGCGGCGGAGCTCGCCGAGCTGCGCGTCGCCGGGCCGCGCCACCACCGCGATCGAGGGCCGCGCGCGGGCACCGCCGCGCGCGCGGTAGAAGGCGAGGAGCGCGCGGCGCAGGTTCTCCATGTTCGAGCCGGCGGCCGCGACGAGGTCCTCGCCCGCGCGCGGCGGAAGCCCGCGCGCCTTCGCGGCGGCGCGCAGCCAGGCGTGGGCGGCGAGGTCGGCGTAGCCCGGCATCGCCGGGATGGTCGCGTTGAGCTCGAGCGCCCGCGGCGCGCCGCCGTCGCCCGGCGCGAGGAAGTCGACGCGCGCGACGACGGCCGGGCACGGCGCCTCCGCGACGAGGCGCCCCATGGCCTCGGCCTCGAGCCCCTCGAACGGCCCGAGCAGCGCGGCCCGATCGCGGGCGTCGCCGCCCTCGAGCAGGGCGCGGGCGAGCTTCACGGCGCCGGAGAGGATGGCGTGGGCCTCGCCGGCGAGCCGGTCGAGCTCCGCGCGCGCGAACACGGCGGGCTCGGCGACGAGGGGGATGGGGACGACCACCCCGTCGGGGCGGAGCACCGTCATGCCGCCCGCCCACGCCGCCTGGGCGGCGCCGCGGGCGAGGTCGGCGAGCGCGCTCTCGGTGAAAGGGATCATGGGGTTGCGCCTTGCGGCGCGGCGCGCCCCCGTATAGTGGCCGGGCGATGAAAATCTACACGAAGAGCGGCGATGCCGGAGACACCGGGCTCTTCGGGGGGCCGCGCGTGCCGAAGGACGACGCGCGCGTCGAGGCCTACGGGGCCGTGGACGAGCTCAACGCCGCCCTCGGCGTCGCGCGCGCGCGCGGCGGCGACGCCGATCTCGACGCGCTGCTCGCCGCGGCGCAGGACCACCTCTTCGCGGTCGGCGCGGAGCTCGCCACCCCGCCGGGAGCCAAGGCCCGGAGCGCCCTCCCGCCGGTGGACGCGGCCTGGACCGCGGCGCTCGAGGGAGCGATCGATCGGCTGGAGGAGGAGCTCTCGCCGCTCACGCAGTTCGTCCTGCCGGGGGGCGCGCCGGTGGCGGCGGAGCTGCACCGCGCGCGCTGCATCTGCCGCAGGGCCGAGCGGCGCGTCGTGGCGCTGCACCACCACGCGCCCGTCGCCCAGGAGGTGCTCGCCTACCTGAACCGCCTCTCGGATTTCCTGTTCGTCGCGGCGCGGGCGGCGAACCACCGCGCCGGCGTCGCGGAGACGCTCTGGAACCCCCGCTCGGGGCAGTGAGCTGAACCGGTCCGGCGGCGGGCGCATCGAAACCGTCGCTCGAAGAAATGACCGCGGCGGCGTTGAACCGGCTCGCGCCGTCTGTTAGATTTCTTGAGCGCCGTCAAGTCGGCCTATTCTCAGGAGAAAGAAAAAGCATGGAGACGACTACCACCGCCGCTGCCCCGACCCACACCGCGCACGCGGAGGAGACCGGCTCGCCGCTCGAGCTGACCGCCAAGGCCGTCGAGATGGTGAAGGAGGCCATGGCCCGCGAGAACCTCGCCGGCTACGGCATCCGCGTCGGCGTCGTCGGCGGCGGCTGCTCCGGGTTCCAGTACTCGATGGACTTCGAGAACGCCGAGCGCGACGGCGACGCCGTGTACGACCAGTTCGGGGTCAAGGTCTTCGTCGACCCGATGAGCTCGATGTACCTCCAGGGGGTCACGATCGACTACGTGGTCGGCCTCCAGGGCGCGGGGTTCAAGTTCATCAACCCGAACGCGAAGAACACCTGCGGCTGCGGCCAGAGCTTCAACGCGTAAGAAGCCGCAGCCCGAAAGACCGTACATCCCCGACGGGCTGGCTCAGGCCAGCCCGTTCGTTTTTTTGCAGCGCCGCACAGCGCCCTTAAGTGAAGGCCCATGCTCGTCGTCCGTCACGCCGTCGTGGGGCCGTTCGCCGAGAACACCTACCTCGTCGGCGACAGCGACACGGGCGACGCGCTGCTCGTCGATCCCGGCGGCGACCTCGACCGCGTCCTCGCGCTGCGCGAGCCGGGCGGGTTCACGGTGAAGCGCATCTTCCTCACGCACGGCCACATCGATCACGTGGCGGGCTGCGCCGAGGCGAAGCGGCGGCTGTCGGTCCCGGTGCAGATCCACGCCGACGACGTCGACTGGGTCGAGGTGCTGCCGCAGCAGGCCGAGATGTTCGGCTTCGAGGGCGCGCGCGAGAAGCCCGGGCTCGACCACCTCCACCCCGACGGCGAGACGTTCGCGCTCGGTGGACACGAGGCGCGCGTCCTCCACACGCCGGGCCACAGCCGCGGGTCCTGCTGTCTCCACTTCGAGGCGGCGCGCACGCTCTTCGCCGGCGACACCCTGTTCGCCGGGTCCGTCGGTCGCACCGACCTGCCCGGCGGCGACTTCGAGGCGCTCGAGCGCTCCATCAAGGAGCGGATCTTCGCGCTCGGGGACGACGTGACGTTCTTCCCCGGGCACGGCCCGCCGGCGAAGGTCGGCGACGAGCGGCGCTCGAACCCGTTCGTGGGCGAGTCGCCGCGGCGCGGCCGCTTCCTGTAGCGCCTCGCGCGCCGCTCAGGGCGAGCGGTCGGGGCCCGCGAGCGCCGGCGCCTTCCACGTGACGCAGCGGCCCGCCTGGCACCGCGCGCCCTCGATGGGCGGGCACTCCCGCCCCGGCGCGGGGCACGACGCGCCGGTCCACGCGCGCTCGACCTCCTCGAACGGCGCGCGGTCGCTCCCCGCGGCGCGCGCCCGGTCGCACACGCCGGGGCCGCCGGGCGGCAACGGATCGAGCACGCAGTCCGCTTCGGCGCGGCACGCCTTCGCGGCGTCGTAGACCGCGGCGTAGCGGCGGAGGAGCGCCGTGCACGGATCGCGCAGGCTCTGGAACAGGAGGACCGCGCCGGTCGTCCCGGCGACGAAGACGGCGGCGAGTAAGCCGCGGACGGCGCGCTGCGACATGGGCGGCGTTATACCGCGGCCGCGAGCATCACATGCTCACCACGCCCATGATGCTCTGTCCGGCATCGACGTAGAGGATCTCCCCGGTCACGTTGCGGGAGAGCTCGGAGCACAGGTAGAGCGCGGCGGCGCCGACGTCGCTCTGCTCGATGTTGCGCCGGAGCGGCGTCCGGTCGGCGTTCTCGGCGAGCATCCCGCGCATGCCCTTGATGCCCGCCGCGGCGAGCGTCTTCAGGGGGCCGGCGCTGATCGCGTTCACCCGGATCCCGTCCTGCCCGAGGTCCTGGGCGAGGTAGCGGACGCTGCACTCGAGCGCGGCCTTGGCGATGCCCATCACGTTGTAGTTCGTGACGACCTTCTCGGCGCCGTAGTAACTGATGGTGATGATCGACGCGCCGGGGCGCATCATCGGCTTGAAGGCGCGCGCGAGGCCGATGAGCGAGTAGGCCGACACCTCGAGCGCGATGCGCCACGCCTCGCGCGAGGTCACGTCGGTGAACCGGCCCGACATCGCCTCGCGCGGCGCGTAGGCGATCGAGTGCACGAGCACGTCGAGCCCGTCCCAGACCTTGCGCAGGTCGCGGACGGCGCGGTCGATCTCCTCGTCCTTCGACACGTCGCAGTCGAGGCACGCCTTGGCGAAGGGCTGGACGAGCGGCTTCACGCGCCGGGCCATCGCCTCGCCCGGGTAGGTGAACGCCAGCTCGGCGCCGTTGGCCCGGAACGCCTCCGCGATCGCCCAGGCGATGCTGCGGTCGTTGGCGACGCCGGTCACGAGCGCGCGCTTCCCGCGCAGCAGGCCGTAGTCGGGGATGGTGGGGGCGGGCTGCGACTGCGTCGTCTGCACCGCGTTGTCGTCCGACATGGCCTAGTCCGTTCGATGCGCGCGGAGGACCTCGAGCGCCGCCGACAGCTCGCTCCGCGCGTGTTGGTCGTTCGTGCGGGTCGCTGCGGCGATCCCGCGCTCGTAGGCGCCGGCGGCGTCGGCCGCGCGACCCAGGCCCTCGAGCACCTGCCCGAGCATGAGGTAGCTCGGGACGTAGTCGGGCCTGCGGCGCTGGAGCTCCTCGAACTCCGACGCCGCCTCCTCGGCGCGCCCCGCCGCGCGCAGGCTCATCGCGAGCGAATAGCGCGCGAACGGCTCGTCGGGCCGCTGCGCCACCATCTTCCTCATCGCCTCGACACGCTGCTCTGGAGTCACGGGGGGCCCTACATACATGGAATGACGGGAGACGGCCAAGCGATCCCGTCCTTTATGGCGGTAAACTGCTCGTCACGCATGCAGTCCCGATCTCGCCCTCCCCTCCTGCGCGGTTGCACCGGGGTGCTCGTCGCCGGCGGCCGGTCGCTCCGGCTCGGTGGGTTCCCGAAGGGCCTGTTGCGCGTGGGCGGCGAGCCCGACGGTGAGCCCATCCTGGCGCGCTCGCTCCGGCTCTTCGAGGCCCTCTTCGAGGAGACGTTCGTCGTCGCGAACGACGCCGCGCCGTACCAGGGCTTCGGCGCGCGCATCGTGCCCGACCTCGTCGAGGGGAAGGGCGCGCCGGGCGGTCTCCACGCCGCGCTCGCCGCGGCGCGCACGGACTGGGTGTTCACGGCGGCGTGCGACATGCCCTTCCTCGCCGAGGCGCCCATCGCCGCGCTCGCTGCGGAGCGCGCCGGGGCGGCGGCGGTCGCCGTCATCTGGCGGGGGCGGCTCGAGCCGCTGCACGCCTTCTGGTCGCGCGACTGCTTCGCCGCCGTGGACCGCCTCGTCCGCGCCGGCGACCCTTCGATGTGGCAGCTCGCCACGGCGGTCGGCGCCCGCTTCGTCCCCGAGGAGCGCTGGCGCGCGATCGACCCCGAGGGGCGGGCGTTCGCGAACGCCAACACGCCCGAGGACCTCGTGCGGCTCGGGCTCGCGGGGCCGGATCAGGGCTGACACGCCCCCTGGGCGCTGCACGTCCTGCAGCTCGCCGCCGGGAAGCAGGCGTTGCCGCACGGCACCTGGCCCGCGGGGCACGGGCTGCAGGCGCCGCTCGCGCACACGAGCCCGCTCGCGCACGCGTTCCCGCACGTGCCGCAGTTCGCCGGGTCGCTGCGGATGTCGACGCAGGCGCCGTTGCACGCCTGCTGGCCCGGGCCGGTGCACGCGGGCGGCGGCCTCTCGCAGCGGCCGGCGCGGCAGGTCTCGCCGGCGCCGCACACGCCGTCGCAGCCGCCGCAGTGGGCCGGGTCGGTGCGCGTGTCGACGCAGGCGTTCCCGCACGCGGTCCTCCCCTGCTCGCACCCGACGACGCAGCGCCCGCCGGCGCAGAGCTGGCCCGCGGCGCAGCGCTGGCCGCAGGCGCCGCAGTTCTCGGCGCTCTGCGCGAGCTGCACGCACGCGCCGCCGCAGTTCGTCTCGCCCTGCCCGCACACCGGCCGGCACGCACCGAGCGTGCACGCCTCCCCGCTCGCGCAGGCGTGCCCGCACGCGCCGCAGTTCGCCGGATCGTTGCGCGTGTCGGCGCACCCGTTCCCGCAGCTCGCCTGACCGATCGCCGCGCAGGGGTCCGCCGGCTCGCAGCGGCCGTCGCGGCACGCCTCGCCGCTCGCGCAGGCGTGCCCGCACGCTCCACAGTTCGCGGCGTCGCTGGCCGTCACGACGCAGCTCTGCCCGCACGCCTGCTGCGGCGCGGCACAGCTGAGCTGGCACGCGCCGCTCGAGCACACGGTCCCGCCCGGACACGCGACGCCGCAGTCGCCGCAGTGCGCCTCGCTCGAGGAGAGGTCGACGCACACGCCGTCGCAGCTCGTCTGGCCCTGCGCGCAGGTCGGCGTGGGCGTGGACGCGACCGTCACGCCGCCGCCGCCGCCGTCGCCGTCCCCGCTGTGGTTCGGCCCGCAGGCGAGCACCGCGAGGCTCGCGAGAAGTGACACGAGGGCGCGCGAGGTCATGGCGGTCCGCTCCGATGCAAGCGAAGTTGGGAGCGAGGCGCGCCGCCGGCAACCGCGCCGGGGCAGCGGGCCGGCGCGCGGCCGCGTGCCCTGCTTGCGCCGCGCCGGCGCGCGCGTCACGTCCAGCGGAACGAGCGCAGCGCGAGCGCGAAGGTCACGGCCGCGATCGCGGCGAGGAGGAGCGCCTGGCGGCCGATGCCGGCGAGCGTCGCCCCCTCGTTGATGACGGCGCGGAGCGCGTCGTTGAGCGCCGTGAGCGGCAGCGCGCGCACGACGGGCTGCATGACGTCGGGGAAGTTCGCGGCCGAGAAGAAGACGCCGGAGAGGATGAACATCGGCATCATCACGAGGTTGATGAGGCCGCTCGCCGTCTGGCTGTTCTGCGCGCGCGAGGCGACGAGCAGGCCGAGGCCGCTGAAGGCGAACGCGCCGAGGAGCGCGACCGCGACGACGAGCGCGAGCGAGCCGCGCACCGTCACGCCGAAGACGAGCCAGGCGAAGCCGAGCAGCACCGGCAGCTCGAGCGCGAGGAACAGCATCCGCAGGAAGACGAACGACAGGAGGAACTCGCCGCGCGGCATCGGCGTCGCGACGAGGCGCTTCAGCAGCTTCTTCTGCCGCGTCTCGACGATGACCCAGGCGATGCCCCACATGCCGCTCGACATGATGTTGAGGCCGATGAGCCCGGGGATGAGGAAGTCGATGTAGCGCGAGCCCGGCTCGGTGACGCGGGCGTCCTTCACCGCCACCGGGTCGGCGCGGCCGGCGGCGCGCTGGAGCGCGTCGTCCACCACCGCGCGGGCGAGGCGGCTCTCCGGGCGCGTCGGGTCGAACGCGTACGTCCGCGGCGTCCCGGGGATGACGACGATCGCGGCGCGGCCCACGCGCAGGGCGTCGCGCGCCTCGCGCGCGCCGAGCACCCTCACCCGCACCTGCGGGTCGCGCGCGAGCGATGCGGCGATCGCGTCGGCGCCGTCGCCGCGCTCCACGGCGGCGGTCACCGGCTCCGGCGGACGGTTCCGGAAGGCGACCCCCAGCGCCATCGAGAGGAGGATGGGGAAGCCGAACGTCCAGAAGACCGCCGACGGCTCGCGGAAGAAGAGGCGGATGCGCGTCAGCGTGAGCTGCAGGAGGCTGTGGGTCATCGCGCGCTACTCCTCGCGCAGCTTGCGCCCGGTGAGCGACACGAAGACGTCCTCGAGCGTGGCGGAGTGGGTGGTGAGGCGCTCGAGCGGCGCGCCGGCGGCGTCGAGGTGGGCGAGGAGCGCCGGGACCGTCACGTGGACGCGGTCGACGGTCACCGCCCAGCCGCCCTCCGCGCGCCGCAGCCCGCGCACGCCGGGGAGCGCCGCCAGCGCGGCCTCGTCGAGGGCCGCGCCGTCGGCCGCGAACTCCACCACCTCGTGCCCCGCCACGCGCGCGATGAGCTCGCGCGGCGTACCGAGCGAGATGACCTTGCCGTGGTCGACGATGGCGACGCGGTCGCAGAGACGCTCCGCCTCGTCCATGTAGTGCGTCGTGAGGAGCACGGTCTTGCCCGCGGCCTTCAGCGCCGCGACGACGTCCCAGAGCTGCCGGCGCGACTGCGGGTCGAGGCCGGTGGTCGGCTCGTCGAGGAAGAGCAGCTCCGGGTCGCCGACGAGCGCGCACGCCACCGCGAGCCGCTGCTTCTGGCCGCCGGAGAGCTTCTCGTACCAGGTGCCGCGCTTCTCCTCGAGCGCGACGAGCCCGATGACGTCGTCCGGCTCCCGCCCCGCGGCGTAGAACGAGCGGAAGAGCGTCACGATCTCGCGCACGGTGAGGCGCTCCGGCAGGCGCGTCTCCTGGAGCGTGATCCCGAGGCGCTCGCGCAGCGCCTTCGCGTCGGACGACCAGCGCCGCCCGAGGACCTCGACCTCGCCCGACGTCGGCTGGAGCAGGCCCTCCAGGATCTCGAGCGTGGTGGTCTTGCCGGCGCCGTTCGGGCCGAGCAGCCCGAAGCACTCGCCGCGCAGCACCTCGAGCTCGAGACCGTCGACCGCGACGACGTCGCCGTAGCGCTTCACGAGGGCGTGGCAGCGGATGGCGAGGTCCGGGTTCATGCGGGGCTGCCTCGGGGCGCGGGATGGTAATCCCCCGCCTCGGCAGGCGCCGCGCGGGTTCGTGGCAGGACGCCCCGACCAGGGCCATTGCGATCCTGAACGGCGATCACGGGTCCGCGCCGCCGCAGTGCGCAACGCCCCCGCAGGCAAAAACGCGGTGCGTTGAACGAGTTATGCACGCCCTCCACCGGACTGTGCACAACGGTTGCGGGCGTGCTCATGCACGCCCGCCCGGTCTCCGCTCGAGCGGCTGCGGTTCCCGCAGGGGGGTCGTCGATGCCGCGGTGCGGCGCTACCGCGCCTCGGCGCGCTGCTGCTGCGGCGGCGGCGCCAGCGCCTCCATCGGCGGCGACGCGAGCGCGTCGAGCTCGTGGACCGGCGCCTGCGGCGCCTCGGGAGCGGTGACTGCGGGCGCCGCGGCGGTCTGCCGGCGCGGGCGGCTGCGCGTCAGGCCGAACTGCTGCAGGGTGCGCTCCACGCTGCGGACGCTCACCTCGTGCCCGAGCTGCGCGAGATCGCGGGCGATCGCCTCGGGGCTACGCGACGGGTCGCGCAGCCGCGCGGTCACGACGAACCGCACGACGTCGTGCGAGCGGCGCCAGGGGCCGTGCGGGCCCGGCGGGCGCGCGGCGAGGCCGTTCACGCCCTCCTCGCGGTAGCGGCGGAGCTTCTCGTAGTACGCCGTCCGCGAGCGCCCGAACCGTGCGAGCACCTCGTCGAGCGGACGGCCGCTCGTCTCGCCCTCGACGAGCATCGCGAGGTCGAGCGCGAGCTGATCCTCGGCGCGCACCGGAAGCGTTCCCCCGGGACCGGTGAAGGTGAACGGGCGGCGGCGCTCGGTCGATTCCGCTTGATGTGCCGACATGGTCGTCCTTCTGCGGCGTGGCGGCGGCGGCCCCACTCGGCCCCGGCGCGGCGCGCGACGCGGGAGGGTCTAGCAAGCAGGGTGCCGACGCCGGGGCGGGCCCATGGCCTTGAACAGTCCCGGGTTTTTCGGCGCTCAGCCGGAACGCGGTGGGTGAGATTCCGCAGGTACGCCCTCGATTGAGCGCCCACACCCACCGTCGCGCCGGCGGCGCGCGCGGGCGGACTGCCGGTTCGGGGTCCCCTGGACCTGCGCTCGGAGCCCCGCGACCGCCCGCGGCAGGCGGCGGTGCAGGCCGCCGCGCGGCGGCCGTTCCTATCCTCTGCTCGGAGGGGTCACCATGGTGTGGCGAGGGATCGGGGCGGCGGTGGTGGTGCTCGCGGCAGCGCAGGTCGAAGCCGAAGCGGTAGGGCCTGGTGCGAGCGGCCGGGCGACGGCGGCCCCTGTGACGAAGAGCGCCGGGCCCGCCCTGGAGCAGGCGCAGCTCCCGGGGCGTGACGCCCCGGCCGAGCCGCGGCACGGGATCCTCGGCGCGCCGGGCAGTGCGCCCGATGCGTATGGCCCGACGCGCCTCGGCTACGACGCTCGGGGCACACCGAGCTCGATGGGCGCGAGCGCGCCGGGCGCATCCTCGGCGGGCTCCGCGGCGTCGACCTGGCACTCGGGCGACCGCGTCCGCAGCCAGACCTCGGCCGATGTCCGCCAGGCGCGGCAGCAGCAGGCGCCCGACCTCGAGTTCGTGGCGGCCGGCGCCAAGGGCGCCGACGCGCAGCAGACGGGAAAGGGAGACCGATGACGACGACGAGCAGCAGGCGTTGGGCCGCGGCGGCGCTGGCGGCGGGACTCTCCCTCGGTGCGGAGGCGCGCGCGCAGGGGGCAGGGAGCGCGGTGGGCGGAGCGGCGGCGGGCAACCCGGCGGCAGGGCCGGGGTCGGCGCCCGCGCCGGGAGCGCCCGGGACGCCGGGACCTGCGGCGCAGGGCACGGCCGGCGCTCCGGGCACTCAGCCGGGCGGCACAGGGACGTTCACGACCGGTTCCGGGTCGGGCTCCGGAACGGGCAGCAGCGGAACGAGCAGCAGCGGAACAGGGAGCGGGACCGCGGGGACGGGCGCGAGCGGCGCGACGGGGGCGAGCGGCACGACGGGCGCCAGCGGCGCGACGGGCGCGAACGGAAGCGCGACGCTGGGGCTTCCCGGCGACGCGGGCGTCGGGACCGCAGGGACGTCGGGCGCCGCGACGCCGGGGACCTCGGGCGTCGGTACCCCGGGCACCTCCGGGGCCGGCACGCCCGGGACGTCTGGCGTGGGCGCTGGCGGCGGGACGGAGACGGGCGTCGCGGGCTCTCGCGGCACCTCGACCGGGACGGCCACCGGCTCCGGCACGGGCGTCGGCGGTGGGACGGCGACCGGGCTCGGCGTGAGCGGCGGGACGGGCGGAGTGGGCTCGACGGGAACGGGGACGACGGGCGCGACCGGCGTGGGAACGACTGACAGCGGGACCGGCACGGCCGGCACGAGTGGGACGACCGGAACAACTGCGACGACGGGCACGACTGGCACGACGGGGACGCCCGGGACGATCGGCACGACGGGCACGACCGGAACGACCGGAACCGGCGCCACCGGCGCGGGCTCGAGCGGGAGCGGCATCTCGCCGACACCGGCGACGCCACCCTCGCCGGCGACGCCTCCGAGCGCGCCGGGGACGGAGTCCGGGATGGGGGGCGGGACCACGAGCGGCAGCGGCGGCACGAGCCGCTGACCTGCGCCCTTCGACTCCGCTTCGCTCCGCTCAGGGCGAACGGAAAGACGCGACCGTCAGGCCGACTTGCGCGCCGGCGCGTCGTCGCCGTGGCTGGGCGGCTTCGCCGTGTCGCCCTCGAGCGGCGCCGCTGGCGCGTCGTCCTCCTCGAGCAGGACGACGGGCATCGCGCGGTCGCGCCCGGGGCTCCACTGGAGCAGCTCGCCCTCGCGCCCGCGGACGCGCAGGAACGTGTACTGCACCCGCTCGCGCGGGATGAGGACGTCGTGCGTGAAGACGGCGAGCCAGGTGCCGGTGTTGAAGTACCAGGCGCTGCCCGCGGCGCGGGGGATCGGCGCCACCACCTCGTCGTGGGTGTGACCGAAGGTGACGATCGGCACCTCGAGGAGCGCCGCGATGCGCTCGGCCGCCTCGCGGATGTGGCGCGGCGGGGCATCGCGCGGCAGCCGCACCGCCGCCGTGACGAGCGCGAGCGTGGCCATCGCGGCGAAGGTGAGGTCGAGCCCCAGCGAGAGGAGCGCCTTCCACCCGAAGTACATGTGGAGCGACTCGATCGCGTGCGACGCGCTCGTGAACACGCCGAGCGCGAGCACCGCGGTCGCGACCGCGCCGAGCGCGAGCTTCGCGCCCTGCCGCAGCATCCCGCTCGCGGCCCGCGCGGCGTCGGCGCCGACGTACTTCAGCGCGTCGATCGCGCGGAGGCGCTCGCCGAGGCCGGAGCGCTCCGCCAGCCGTTCGAGCTCGGCGCTGTGCGCGACCTCCGCCTCGCGCGCCCAGCCCGGCGCCGGCGGGCGCGCGAGCCGCCGCAGGAGCTGGATGAGGAACAGGCCCTGGCTGCGCGCGACGCGCAGCAGCAGGCGCGGCTGGTTCGCGAGGAGGAAGCGGAAGTAGCGGTAGTTGGCGCGGCTCGAGGGGACGATGAAGGTGATCGAGCCGAACGCGTTGTAGAGGTACTTCTGGAAGAAGTTGCCGAGCGGCATGTCGCGCTCGGCGACCTCCGCTGCGCGCGGCGACCCGGCGAGGCGCCCGCGCAAGGGGTAGCGGAACGCGTTCTCGGGGTCGTACTGGCACCCGTGCTCGATCCAGATGCGGCCCGGCTCGTAGTGGAACCAGCTCTCGAACGAGAGGCGCGCGAGGGCGTCGGGCGACGCGCCGCGCGCCGCGAGCGAGCCCCGGACGGCGCGCCGGACCTCGTCGCGCACCGACTCCCACTGCAGCTCGAGGTCGTGGTTGCCGCTGACGAGCACCACCGTGTGGTTCGCCGCGAGCACGTCGACGAGCGCCTCCACGAAGGCGGGGTGTCCGAGGAGGATGTCGGCGACCATGCGCGCGGCCACGGCCGGCGTGGGGAGCGGGCCGAAGCGCCGCTCCACGCGGCCCTCGCAGCGGGCGGGATCGGGCTCGATGCGGAGGAGGTCGAAGACGTCGCCGTTGAGGACGAGCGTGAACGGCTCGCCGCGCCGCGCCGCGTCGGCGCGGAGCCAGCCGCAGAAGGTGCGGAAGTCCTCGTCGTAGAAGAACGCCTCGAGGCGGTGGTAGCGCTTCGTGCGCGGGTCGAGCCCGCGGCCGAGGTGCAGGTCGGAGACGACGATCAGATCTCTGAGCGGGCGCGCGGACGCCGCGCCGATATCCGGCGAGGGCACGCCTCCTTTCTACCACGCCGGGCAGCGTGCGCGGTCGGGTGGAGGCGGCGAGCCCGCGTCCGGGCCCGCGCGCGGCGCGGTGGCGAGGCGGTCCGCCGTGGCCTGCAGGAGCGGCAGCGCCAGCAGGAGCCCGTTCGCGAGCCAGTAGTAGTTCACGAAGGCCTGCTTGGCGGTGACGAGGAAGACGAGGTAGGCCGCGGCCGCGCAGGCGAGCCCCTCGGCGAGCGACCGGTGCCGGGGCCAGGTGAAGCCGAGCGTCGCGGCGGTGAGGAGGAAGCCGATCCACGACGGCGGCTGACCGAGGCCCATCCTCACGAGCGCCACCTGCCAGGACAGCGCGTCGATGCGGAACGGCTGCCGGACCTGCATCGCGGCGACGCCCGCGAAGAAGGACTGCGCGTTCCAGGCGAGGAAGGGCGCGACCACCGCCAGCGTCAGGGCGACCGCGAGCGCGACGGCGCGACGACCCCCGCGATCGGGCAGCACCGGCAACAGCGGCAGGAGGAGGAGCGGCGAGTACTGCTTCGACCCCGCGAGCAGCGCGCCTGCGACGCCGGCGGCGGCCCACCCCGCGGGCGCGAGCCGCCGGAAGCGCCGGAGCGCGAGCAGCAGGAGCAGCGCCGGCGCGAGGACGGTCGGCTCGGTCCAGGCGCCGCGGATGAGCCGCCAGTTGATGGGGTGGAGCACCAGCGCGGCGGCGGCGAGCTCGCCCAGGCCGGCCGGTGCGAGCCACGCGATCGCGGCGCCCGAGACGAGGAGGCCGGCGATGTTGCCGTAGCGGGTGTCGCCGAGCACGACGAACGACGGGAGCCCGGTGAGGATCGTCTGCGGCAGGTAGGGGAAGGCGTGGACGTGCTCCGCGTCGGCGACGGCCGGGCTGTAGTACTGCAGGTCGCCGAAGATGTTCGGGTACTCGACGTCGTAGGGGTTCTGGCCGCGGAGCAGCGCCGACGCGGCCTCCTGCTGGAACGTCCAGACGTCGATGTGTGGGCGGGTCGTCACCTGCATGCACGCGATGACGGCGCCGCAGGCGAGGATGACCGGCAAGCGGATCCGGCGCAGCGCGGCGGGCCAGCGCGCGGCGCGGCGCACGAAGGGGAGCCCGGTCGCGAGCGTCGCCGCTGCGGCCGCGAGGCATGCCAGGACGACGGGCGCGTGTCGCGCCTTGATGGCGCCGTAGACGACGAACGTCGCCACGACGACGGCGTAGAACACCGCGAGCTGGCGCTGCACGCGCGCGGGGTCGGCGAGCGGCGGATCGCGCCGCGCGCGCCGCGCCGACAGGATCACCGCGACGGCGGCGGCCGTGACCTCGACGAGGGCGGCCGGCCCCCACTCTCCGACGGTGTCCATGAGCGCGGCCGCGACGAGGAGCGCCGCGAGGAGCGAGCTGGCGGCGGGCGCGGCGAGCGCCTCGCGGATGCGAGCGAGCACGACGCCTGTCTACCACGCTAGGGCGCGTACGCGGTCAGGTGGCCGTCGAAGTCGGCCCACAGCACGAGGCCGCCGCGGCTCACCGAGACGCCGGCGAAGGTGGCGCTCGGGCGGTCGAAGCGGCGCAGCACGTCGCCCGTGTGCGCGTCGAGGATCTCGAGCGTGGAGGAGGCGCTGTCGGCGGCGTTGGAGGTCACCGCCAGCACGTCGCCCGCGACCGCCATCGCGCCGAGGACGTAACCGGGGGTGCGGTGGACGAACCGCACCGCACCGGTCGCGGGCTCGAGGGCGACGACGGACCCGGGCGCCCCGTCGGGCGTGTGACCACCCGCGGCGTAGAGCAGGCCGTTCGCGAACGCCGGCGACACGATGCTGCCGTAGCCGTGCAGCGGGTCGCCGCAGTGCGTCGGGTCGGAGGGCTCGAGCGTCGCGACCTGCCGCTTCCACGCCGGCCCGGCGGCGAGGTCCGCGCGGTCGAGGGCGTAGAGCCACCCGTCCTTGCTCGCGGCCGCGACGAGCGCGCGGCCGGAGGCGTCGGAGAAGAGCGTGGGCGAGGCGCCGAAGTCGCAGTTGTCGAGCGGCGCCGGGTTCTGCCAGTGGCCGCGCTGCGCGAGCGTGCCCGCGTCGAGCGCGACGATCGCCTGGGCGAGCGGCTCGCCCGCCATCCCTCCGATGGCGTTCCCGGTGGACGCGAACACCACGCCGGCCGGCTCGTCCACCGAGAGGCTCGTCCACACCGCGCCGCCGACCTGGCCCGGGTCGACGACGGGCATCTCGGCGACGCTGCCCGTGGCGAGGTCCACCGCGGCGATGCGGCCCTGCACCGGGTCGCAGTGCGCGGTCGCGGCGACGCCGACGTAGAGGTGCCCGCGGGCGAGCGAGACGGTGGGTGAAGACTGGATCAGCTCGGCGTGGGGCGCGGGGTTCGCGACGTGCGCGGTCCAGCGGTCGGCGCCGGTCGCCGGATCGAGGGCGTGCACCGCGCCGTCCGGAGCCGAGATGTACAGCGTGCCGCCGGCGACGGCCGCGGAGGCCCAGATCCCGGGCCTGTCGTCGCCGCCGCAGCCGGAGGTGAGGACGGCCCCGAGATCGCGGGTCCAGCGCGCCTGCCCCGTGGCGGCGTCGAGGGCGTAGACCTTGCCGAGGACCGCCGTCGTCGCGTACACGGCGTCGCCCGCCCGGATCGGCTCCGAGAACCCGTAGGGGCCGAGCTCGAACGACCAGACCTCGTGCAGCGAGGCGCCTTGCGCGGTCGTGAGGGTCGCGCCTGCCGAGGACGTCCCGTGCAGGTCGTGGCGGAACTGCGGCCAGTCCTCGTCGGCGGGGGGCTCGGGCGTGGGGGTGCCCTGGCCGCCGACGGGTGGGTCGCCCGCCGGCGGCGTCGGACTGGTGGGACCCGGCGTCGGCGCGGAGCTCGAGCTGGAACACGCGACCGCCGCGGCGACGACGGCGGCGAGCGTGGCGCGAGCGCGGGTCATGGAACGATCGTTTTTACCTGCACAGGAGATGAGCACCCGGAGAGCGAGCGACAACGCCGCGCCCAAGGTCCCCGGACGCCCGCTCGCCTGCTCACTCACCGTGCGGTCGAGCGGGGGCGCGCCGCGCCGGGACCGCCCGGGGGCGTGGTACCGTCGCGCGCTCCGGAGGAGAGCGCGTGCGAACGGCGGTGGATGCGGTCCGGGCTCTCCTCATCGCGGCGGCGCTGTGCGCCTGCGAGGGCTCGACGCCACGCGCGAGCGCACCGGGCCAGGCGCCCGTCTCGATCGACCCTCCGCCCGCGGATGCGCTCATCGTCCGCCCCGCCCGCGCGCAGCTCGCGCCGGGCGCGGCGCAGCAGTTCAGCGTGACCGGGATCGCGTCCGACGATGCGGCCTGGTCGGTGGAGGAGGGCGGGGCGGCCGGCACAGTCGGCCCGGACGGTTCGTACGAGGCGCCGCCGGCGCCCGGCGTCTACCACGTCACCGTCGCGAGCCGCACCGACCCGGCGAGGCGCGGGCGCTCGACGGTCGTCGTGTCGGCCGCCGTCGGCGCGCTCGTGCTGACGCCCGCGTCCGTGCTGCTCCGCCCCGGCGCCCGCTGGACCTTCGCGGCCCGCGGCACCGCCGCGTCCGCGCTCACCTGGTCGGTCAACGAGGAGGGCGGCGGCGAGGTCGACGCCGGCGGCGGCTACACGGCGCCCGCCGCGGAGGGCGTCTACCACGTCGTGGTCATGAGCGCGGACGGTACGTCGAAGGAGGCGGCGGAGGTGCGGGTGACCGGCGCTTCCGGGGCGCCCTGAGCGCGGGACAGCCGGGCACCCCCGTTCACCCTGAGCGTAGCACCGCGTCAGCGGTGCGGAGTCGAAGGGCGCCGCCGTTCACCCTGAGCGTAGCACCGCGTCAGCGGTGCGGAGTCGAAGGGCGCCTCGGCGCCGCCTCCGCGACCTCCCGCGGCGGCCCGGCCACCCGCTCGACGCGCACCGCCGGCATCTTGGGATCCGGCCGCCGCGCGGCGCGCGCGAAGCCCTCGGCCGCCTCGACCGACACCTCGAACCGCGTCTCGCGCGGCATCACGACGATCTTCCCGATCGCCTCGCGCGTGACCTCGCCGCGGCGGCAGAGGAGCGGCAAGAGCCACTTCGGGTCCGCCTTCTTCTCGCGGCCGAGGCCGATGCGGAACCACACGCCGTCGGCGCGCGGGCCGGCGCGCGGCTTCCGCTCGGCGCGCTCGACCGGCCGCGCGGGCGCCTCCCGCGCCGAGCGCGCGGTCTCGGGGAGCTCCTCCGGTGCGGGGAGGCGGGAGCGCTCGCGGCGCACCAGCGCCGCCGCGACGAGGAGCGGCGCGCGCTCGTCGAGGAGGCGGCGCGCCACCGCCAGCTCCTCCTCCGTGGCCTCGCCGGCGAGCGCGGCGACGCTCGCCGCGAGGCGCTCCTCGTCGCGGGCGCGGATCTCCTCCGGCGTCGGCACCGGCGCCCACTCCGCGCGCACGCCCGCCTCGCGCATCATCCGGTCGAGCCGGAACCGCTCCGCCGGCGCCGCGAGGAGCACCGCCACGCCCTTGCGGCCGGCGCGACCGGTGCGGCCGCTGCGGTGCTGGAGCGCCTGCGCGTCGCGCGGCAGGTCGGCGTGCAGCACCAGCTCGACGCCGGGGAGGTCGAGCCCGCGCGCCGCGACGTCGGTGGCGACGAGCACCCGCGCGCGGCCGTCGCGCAGCGCCTTCAGCGCCCGCGTCCGCTCCGCCTGCGTGAGCTCGCCCGAGATGGCGACGGCGTCGAAGCCGCGCTCTTCGAGCGCCGCGGCGGTGTGATGGACGGTCTCGCGCAGCGCGCGGAAGACGAGCGCGCTCGCGGGATCGAGCCGCCGCAGCACGTTCACGATCGCGTGCTCGCGCTCGCGCGGCGCGACGACGTGCGCCCGGTAGGCGATGTCGGCGTGCGCCTCCTCGGGCGGCGTCGCCGCAACGCGCGCCGGGTCGCGGGTGTAGCGGCGGGCGAGCTCGAGGATGGGCTTCGGCAGCGTCGCCGAGAAGAGGATCGTGCGGCGCGCCTCGGGAGCGGCGGCGAGGATCGCCTCCAGCTCCTCGCGGAAGCCCATGTCGAGCATCTCGTCGGCCTCGTCGAGCACGAGGGCGGCGAGCCCGCCGAGATCGACGTTGCGGCGGTCGAGGTGGTCGCGGAGGCGCCCCGGCGTGCCCACGACGATGTGCGCCCCCTGCGTCAGCGCCCGCGCCTCGCGCCGCGGATCCATCCCGCCGACGCAGGCGACGACGCGCCCGCCCGCCTCGGCGAAGAGCCAGGACAGCTCGCGCTGCACCTGGACGGCGAGCTCGCGCGTCGGCGCGATGACGAGGGCGAGCGGCGTGCGCGCCGCGGGGGGCGCGAGCGCGGGCAGCTCGGCGAGGAGCGCCTCGGCGAGCACGAACCCGAACGCGACCGTCTTGCCGGAGCCGGTGCGCGACGAGACGAGGAGGTCGCGACCGCGCAGCTCCGGCGCGAGGACGGCGGCCTGGACGGGCGTCGGCTCCTGGTAGGAGCGCGCCTCGAGCGCCGCGCGGAGCGCCGGGTGCACAGCGAGATCCGAGAAGGTCACGGCCCGTTTGTAGCAGGTGCGCGGCGCGGCCGCCCGAGCGCCGCGCATGGGTCGCCTCCCCGTGAAGCCGCCCTCGGGGGCGCCGCCCTCACGGGCGCGTGCCGCTCCCGAGGGGTCGGCCCTACGCTTCGCGCGTGAGCGCGACCGCCTCCCCGCCCGCCCTCCCGCACCACGAGCTCCTGCGGCCGCTCGGAGGCGCGAGCTTCCTCCTGCGACACGCCCTGACGGGCGCGTTGCAGGTCGCGCGCGCGGTCGCGGCGCCGGTTCCGGCGGCGGCGCGGCGGCGCGCGGAGCGGCTCGCGGCGGTGCGCCACCCGGGGCTCGGGCCTCCGGCGCTCGTCGTCGAAGGGCGCGGGGCGGTGTGGGCCGTGCGTGCGTTCGTCGAGGGCGAGGCGCTGCGGGACGTGCTCGCGCGCGGCGAGGGGGTGCCGGCGCCGCTCGAGGCCGCGGGCGCGATCTGCTCCGCGGTCGCGGCGCTCCACGCGGCGGGGCTCGCGCACGGGCGGCTGCACTCCGGGAACGTCGTGCGGGGAGCCGCGGGGTGGGTCGTCGTCGACGCGCTCGAGCCCTTCCGGCCGCCCGGGGCGGAGGAGTGCGGCGCGCTCGCCTACGCCGCGCCCGAGGTGCTGCGCGGCCGCGGCGGAGGACCGCGCGCGGACGTGTTCTCGCTGGGGCTGCTCCTGCACGCGCTCCTCGCGGGCCGCGAGCCCGTCGCCGAGCGGGAGCCGCTCGAGGTGGTGCGGGCCATCCTGTACGGGACGTTCCCGCCGCTCGCGGTCGTCGCGCCCGGCGTCGCGCCGGCGATCGCCGACCTCGCGGGACGGGCGCTCGAGCGGAGGCCGTGGCGGAGGCCGCGCAACGCGGGGGCGGTGGCGAGGGTCGTCCGGGAGGTGCTGGCGAGCGAGGCCGCGGAGGCGCAGCGCGCGGCGGCGGAGCGGAGGGCGGCGGCGGAGTCGATCGCCGCGGAGGCTGCGCGCGCGGCAGAGGCCGCCGCGGACGAGGAGGAGGTCACCGCTCTGGCCGCGGAGCCCGCGGCGGTGGCGGCGACCGATCCTGCTCCGGTCGTCGTGGCGGCGACGGAAGTCGCGGTTCCAGTCAGCGCACCCGCGCCCCGCCGCGAGGAGGTGACCGCGCCGGTGCCGCCCGCGGTGGAGCCGCCCCGCCCCGTCGCTCGGCCGATCCGCGCAGCGTCGCGGCCGATCGTCATCGCGGCGGTCCGGTCGAGCGCGCCTCGGGAGGTCGTGCCGCCCTTCGACTCCGCTGCGCTACGCTCAGGGCGAACGGGGGAGGGCTCGACCCCGACCTCGACCCCGACCTCGACCTCGACCCCGACCTCGACCCCGACCTCGACCTCGACCTCGACCTCGACCTCGACTTCGACCTCGACCTCGACCTCGACCTCGACCTCGACCTCGACCTCGACTTCGACCTCGACCTCGAACTTCGACTTCGACTTCGACCGGGCCATCCTTCTGAAGCTTGGTTGTCGCCATCGCTGGGCCTCCCTCCTCTTCGAGGAGGCCAGCGATGGCGACAAGCACGGCGACAAGCACTCACGAAGGGTTTCGATTCCAGCAGCTC